>JADFMW010000199.1 GCA_022563655.1 Pseudomonadota bacterium | reverse complement strand
TGATCATGGCGGTCGGCATCGTCGTCGACGACGCCATCGTCGTCGGCGAGCACGCGGCGACGCGCTCGCGCGCCGGGCTGCCGCCGCTCGAGGCGGCCGAGGCCGGCGCCCGGCGCATGGCGGCGCCGGTGCTGTGCGCGTCGCTCACCACGATCGCCGCCTTCACGCCATTGATGTTCATCTCGGACGTCATCGGCAAGATCATCGCGGCGATTCCTTACGTCGTCATCGCCGTCATCGTCGCCAGCCTCATCGAGTGCTTCCTGGTCCTGCCCGGCCACCTGCGAGGGGCGCTCGAGGGCGCGGACCGGCCGAGTCCGCCGCGGCAATGGTTCAGGCGAAACTTCGACCGTTTTCGCGACGGGCCGTTCCGGCGCCTGGTCAGCCTATGCGTGAGCTGGCGTTACGCCACCGTGGCGAGCGCGATTGCGGCGTTGATCCTGTGCGTCGGGCTCGTCGTCGGCGGCCGCGTCGGCTTCGTTTTCTTCCCCTCGCCCGAGGTCGACTGGATCTACGCCAACGTCGAGTTCGTTGCCGGCTCGCCGCGGCCGCGCACCGTCGCCATGCTCGACGAGATGGAGCGGGCGCTGCGCGTGACCGAGGCGCGGCTGACCGGCGACGACGGCGGCCTCGTCAACCTGAGCGTCGCCAAGGTGGGCACTGCGGTTGGCGCCAACGTCGGCGCCAACACCCGACACAACGCCGGGAGCGCCAATGCCGACCACCTCGGCGGCATCGTGGTCGAGCTTGCCCCGACCGACGAGCGCACGACCACCAGCGCCGAGTTCATCGCCGCGTGGCGCGAGGAGATCGCGCTGCTGCCGGGCGTCGAGACGCTCACCATCGTGGCCGCCCGGGGCGGGCCGCCGGGGCGCGAGATCGACGTGCGCCTGTCGGGCGACGACCCGGCGAGTCTCAAGGCCGCGGCCGCCGAGGTGATGGAGTTGCTCGGGCGCTATCCGGGCATCAGCGACGTCGCCGACAACCTGCCCCTGGGCAAGCAGGAGACGATCCTCGTGGTCAACGCGCGCGGCCGGGCGCTGGGCTTCACCACCGAGTCGGTCGGCCGGCAAGTGCGCCACGCGTTCGAGGGTGCGATCGCCAAGCGCTTCCCGCGCGGCGACGAGGAGGTGCTGGTGCGCGTGCAGTACCCGCGCGGGGCGATCGACGCCGGCGCCCTGGAGGCGCTTTACCTGCGCGGCCCGGGCGGCGCCGAGGTGGCGCTGAGCGAGGTTGTCGACCGGCGCGAGACGCGCGGCTTCGCCAGCATCAGGCGCGAGGACGGCGTGCGCCAGGTCGCGGTTACCGCCGAGATCGACAAGCAGATAACGAGCAACGGCGAGATCCTCGACGCGCTCGTGCGCGATGGCCTGCCCGACATCGCTCAGCGCCACGGTCTGCGCGCGAGCTTCGCCGGCAAGGCCGAGGAGCAGGCGCGGACCTTCGGCGACATGCGCACCGGCGCCGCGATCGGCCTGGCGGCGATCTACATCATCCTCGCCTGGGTGTTCGCCAGCTACACCCGCCCGTTCGTGGTGATGTCGGTGATCCCGCTCGGCTTCGTCGGCGCCGCGCTGGGCCATTTGCTGCTGGGCTTCGACCTCACCGTCCTCAGCCTCGTGGCGATGGTGGGGCTCTCGGGCATCGTCGTCAACGACTCGATCATCCTGGTCACCACCATCGACGAGCGCCTGCGCAGCGGCGAGGCCTTGTTCGACGCCATCGTCGACGGCGCCCGCGACCGCCTGCGCGCGGTCATCCTCACCTCGGCGACCACCATCGGCGGGCTCACGCCGTTGTTGTTCGAAACCAGCCTGCAGGCCCAGTTCCTCATCCCGATGGCGCTCACCATCGTCTTCGGGCTGATGGTGACGACGCTCTTGGTGCTGCTCGTCGTCCCCGCGCTGCTCGCCATCCAGGACGACATCGGCCGCCTCTTGCGCCGCCCCCGCCCGACCCCGGTCGCCCTCGCCGCCGCCGAGCAGCGCGCCGCCGAGTAAGGGCAGGCCCGTGCCAAGGGTAGGCCCGTCCCTGCCCGACGCCGGGGGCGGCAGCGTCGCGGCGCCTCTGGTGGCCGAGACTTGCCCTGTTTACGCTGTGGCGATCAATCTCGGCTAGCATTTCCGTGATAGCTCCGCTAGCATTTCCGTGATGGACGAATCCGTTCAGCAAGACTCGGGCAAGGCGGGCGCGCCGGCGTCCCGCGAGGAGGGCGTGCTGGGCCGCGTCGTCCTGGTTTCGGGCGCGCAGGTCACGTGCCTGCTGTATCGGCCGGACGACCCCAGGATGCAGGACGAAGGCGTGCGGGTCGGCGCGCTAGTCAAGATGCGAACGTCCGGATCCACCGTGTTCGGGGTCGTCACCGGACTGCGCGTCACCGACCCCGCGCTGCTGCCCGAGAAGGCCGAGGGCATGGTCGAGATCGAGCTGCTGTGCGAGTTCATGGACGGCGTCGGTGGAAAGATGGAGACCACGTTCAAGCGGGGCGTCTCGGTCTATCCCCAATTGGGCGCCAACATCGTCAACGCCACGCGCGAGGAGCTCGGCAGGATCTTCGCCCGGCCGGATGCTTCCAACGTGCGGATCGGCACCATTCACCAAGACCGCAACCTGCCGGCGTACGTCATGACCGACGATCTGCTGGGCAAGCATTTCGCGGTATTGGGGACCACGGGATCGGGCAAGTCGTGCGCGGTCGCGCTCATCCTGCACTCGATCCTGGCGGAGCATCCGAACGGCCGCATCGTCATTCTCGATCCCCACAACGAGTACGCGGACGCCTTCGAGGGCATGGCCGAGGTCGTTAACACGACCAACATGGAACTGCCCTTCTGGATGCTCAACTTCGAGGAGCTCGTCGAGGTCATCATCGGTGCGGATCGCGACGAGCGCGAGGCCGATATCACCATCCTCAAGTCCGCGATTCTCGCGTGCAAGTTGAAGTACCTCGGCGACCGGGGCGAGAGCCAGGACATCACCATCGACACGCCGGTAACGTTCCGCTTCGGCGACCTCATCCGCACCATCGACCGCGAGATGGGCAAGTTCGACAAGGCGGATACCTCGGCGCCCTACCTGCGGCTCATGTCGAGGCTCGAAGCGCTGCGCGCCGACAAGCGCTACGCCTTCATGTTCTCCGGCTTCAAGGTGGCCGACACCATGGCCAGCTTGCTCTCGCGCATCCTGCGCATCCCGGTCGCGGGCAAGCCGGTCTGCATCGTCGATCTCTCCGGCGTGCCGACGGGCATCGTCGATGCGTTGGTGTCGGTGCTGTGCCGCATGATCTTCGATTTCGCGTTGTGGAACGCCCGCCCCCAGGAGTTCCCCTTGCTGCTCGTGTGCGAGGAGGCGCATCGCTATGTGCCGGGCGATCCGCACGCCGGCTTCGGCCCGACGCGCCGCGCGATCGCGCGCATCGCCAGGGAGGGGCGAAAGTACGGCGTTTCCCTGTGTCTCGTCAGCCAACGCCCGTCGGAGCTCGATACGTCGATCCTGTCGCAATGCAATACTCTGTTCGCGCTGCGCATGAGCAACGACCGCGACCACCAGTTCGTGCGCGACGCGCTGCCGGAAAGCTCGATCGGTTTGCTCGGCGTGCTGCCGTCGCTTAAGGTCCAAGAGGCCATCGTGGTCGGCGAGGGCGTCACGATTCCGGTGCGGATCACGTTCGACGATCTCGATCCGTCGCGGCGTCCGCGGAGCGCCACCGCATCGTTCTCGACCGCCTGGCAGCACGACATCGAAGACGACGGCATCGTCGAGGAAACCATGGAGCGCTGGCGCCGCCAAGCCCGCTGACCGATCGGCCCGCTGAACGATCGGCGCGCTTCGCCGCCGCCCTCAGCCGCGCCAGAAGCGCCGCGTGAACAGCACCAGGACGGTGAAGAACTCGAGCCGGCCCAGCAGCATGGCGCCGGAGAGCAGCCACTTGGCCAAATCGGGCAACGGCGCGAAGGTGCCGCCGGGGCCGATCACCTCGCCGAGGCCGGGGCCCACGTTGGCGAGCGCCGTCGCCGCGCCCGACACGCTGGTCATGAAGTCGAGCCCCAGCGCCGCCAGCGCCAGCGCCACGACGATGTAGCTGAGGGCGAACAGGAAGAAGAAGCTCATCACCGCGCCGGCGACCCGATCGGGGATGGGTTTTCGGTTGTAGTGCGCCACGAACACGCCATGCGGCTGCAACAGCCGCCGGACCTGCACCGCGGCGCTGGCGTAGAGCACCTGGACGCGGAACAGCTT
>JADFMW010000019.1 GCA_022563655.1 Pseudomonadota bacterium | reverse complement strand
GCCGCTCGCCGCGATCATCGGCGGCGCCAAGGTCTCGACCAAGATCGGCATCGTCGGCCGCCTCGCCGGCCACGTCGATATGCTCGTCATCGGCGGCGCCATGGCCAACACCTTCCTCCTCGCCCAGGGCCGCGCCGTCGGCAAGTCGCTCGTCGAGCGCGACGCCACCGGGCTCGCGGCGGAAATCCTCGACCGCGCGCGCGCGGCCGGCTGCGAGGTCGTGCTGCCCGAGGACGTGGTCACCACGACGCGCTTCGAGGCCGGCGCGCCGCGAACCGTGACGCCGGTCGCGGACGTCGCCGACGACGCCATGATCCTCGATATCGGCCCGGCGACGGCGGCGCGCATCGTCGCCCGCCTCGAAGCGATGAAGACGGTGGTGTGGAACGGCCCGCTGGGGGCGTTCGAGCTCGCCGGCTTCGACCACGGCACCAACACCGTCGCCCGCGCCGTCGCCCGCCTGACGCGGGCCGGCCTGGTGAGCGTCGCCGGCGGCGGCGACACCCTCGCGGCGCTCGCCCACGCCGGCGCCGGCGACGGCTTCACCTACGTCTCCACCGCCGGCGGCGCCTTCCTCGAATGGCTCGAGGGCAAGGAGCTGCCCGGCGTGGCGGCGCTCGGGCGCTGAGGCCCGGCGCGCGGTGGGGCCGATGAGTGCGCGCGTCATCGTGTTCCACTCGCTCGCCCATGCCCGCGCGGCGCTCGCCGCCGCCGAGCGGGGCGCGCCGGTCACCCTGCGGAGCGCGCCGGGGGCCGCCGCCTACGCCGGCGCCGGCTACCTCAAGGCGATCGTCGACCAAGCTGCCTCGGAGCACGCGGACGTTGCCGTCACCGCGGTGATCGATTGCGGCGCCGACGCCGGCATCGCCATGGCGGCGCTGCGCGCCGGCTGGCGGACGGTCCGCTTCTCGGGCCCCGAGAAGGTCCGCCGCAAGCTCGCCGATATCGCCGACCAGTGCGGCGCCCGGCTCGCCGACGACGACGCCGAGGCGACCGAGGCGCTCGACCTGCTCGACCTGCTCGACTCCGGCGACCCCCTCGCCGCGTGCCGCGCCTTCCTGAGCCGCTGAGCGGCGCGGAACGGCGCGCCGGCAGGGCGTTGCAAATCGCGCCTCGCTGCGGTATCACACAGACAGGTTCCGACGACCCCGAAAGGGATGTTTGCAGCGTTGTCCAGCCCGTCGGCGCCGGTGAAAACGCCAATGAGCCGCGGCCCATGACGGCACACGATCTCGCAGCGACCGCCGCGGCCCTGGTCGCCGAGGGCAAGGGCATCCTGGCGGCCGACGAGAGCTTCGGCACCATCGAGAAGCGCTTCGAGGGCATCGGCGTCGCCTCGACCGAGGACACTCGGCGATCGTACCGCGATCTGCTGTTCACCACCCCCGGCGCCGCCGAGTTCATCAGCGGCGTCATCCTGTTCGACGAGACGCTGCGCCAGAGCGCCGCCGACGGCCGCTCGTTCGTCGAGGTGCTGCAAGGCCAGGGCATCGTCCCCGGCATCAAGGTCGACAACGGCGCCAAGCCGTTGCCGGGCGCTCCCGGCGAGAAGGTCACCGAGGGCCTCGACGGCCTTGGCGACCGCTTGGCCGAGTACCGCGCCCTCGGGGCGCGCTTCGCCAAGTGGCGCGCGGTGATCGCGATCGGCGACGGCATCCCCAGCGCCGACTGCATCGGCGCCAACGCGCACGCCCTGGCGCGGTTCGCGGCGCTGTCGCAGGAGGCCGGGTTGGTGCCGATCGTCGAGCCCGAGGTGCTGATGGACGGCGCCCACTCGATCGCGCGCTGCGCCGAGGTCACCGAGGCCACGCTGCACGCCACCTTCGGCGCCCTGTTCGAGCAGCGCGTCGTGCTCGAGGAGATGCTGCTCAAGCCCAACATGGTGCTCTCCGGCACGGACCATCATCCCCAGGCCGGCGTCGCGGAGGTGGCGGCGGCGACGGTGCGCACCATGCGCCGGTGCGTGCCCGCCGCGGTGCCGGGCATCGTCTTCCTCTCCGGCGGGCAGAGCGACGAGGCCGCGACCGCCCACCTCAACGCGATGAACGCGATGGCCGGGGAGCAGCCCTGGCAGATCGGTTTCTCCTACGGCCGCGCGCTGCAGACGCCGGCGCTCAGGGCATGGCGCGGCAAGGCCGATAACGTATCCAAGGCCAAGGACGCGTTCCTGCACCGCGCGCGGCTCAACGGCGCCGCGCGCCGCGGCCGCTACAGCGCCGACATGGAGGCCGCCGTCGCCTGAGGCCGGCCACGCCCCGCCAGCGCGCGACGCCACCGTTGAACGGCCGCGGCCATGCTGATAGTTTCGCGCCCGGCACAACGCTTCGAATCCCGGATTTCCAGCCCGTTAACGAGATGAAGATCAACGGCAACGCCATCCGTCCCGGCAATGTCATCGAGCACAAGGGCCGCTTGTGGGTGGCGGTCAGGATTCAGCACACCCAGCCCGGCAAGGGCGGCGCCTACCTGCAGGTCGAGCTCAAGAACCTGCGCGACGGCACCAAGCTCAACGAGCGCTTCCGCTCCAGCGAGAACGTCGAGCGCGTGCGCCTCGACGAGAAGGCGCACCAGTACCTCTACGCTGAAGGCGACCAGATCACCTTCATGGACACCGAGAGCTACGACCAGATCACCCTGCCCAGGCATATGGTGGGCGACCAGGCGGTGTTCCTGCAGGACGGCATGGTGGTCAAGGTACAGAGCTACGAGGGCGCGCCGCTCTCGGTGCAGCTTCCGGATTCGGTGACGCTGCGGGTGGTCGAGACCGAGGCCGTCATCAAGGGCCAGACCGCCACTTCGTCGTTCAAGCCGGCGATCCTGGAGAACGGCGTGCGGGTGATGGTGCCGCCGCACATCGAGACCGGCACCCGGGTTGTCGTCAAGCCCTCGGACGGCACCTACAAAGAGCGCGCTCGCGACTGAGCCGGGGGCGCCCATGGCCATTCGCTCCGCCATCATAACGGTGATGATCCAGGCGGCCTACAAGGCCGCGCCCGGCCTGGTGCACGACTTCGGCGAGGTCGAGAACCTGCAGGTGTCGATGAAAGGCCCGTCCGACTTCGTCACCTCCGCCGACCTGCAGGCCGAGCGGGTGCTGCGCGCGGAGCTCGCGCGGGCGCGGCCGGCTTTCGGCTTTCTGCTCGAGGAGGCCGGCGTCGTGAAAGGCACCGACGAGAGCCACCGGTGGATCGTCGATCCGCTCGACGGCACGCTGAACTTCCTCCATGGCATTCCCCACTTCGCGATCTCGATCGCGCTCGAGCACAACCGCGAAATCGTGGCCGGGGTGATCTACGACCCGTTGCGCGACGAGCTGTTCCGCGCCGAGAAGGGCGGCGGCGCTTACCTCAACAACCGTCGCATGCGCGTCTCGTCGCGCGCCGAGCTTTCGCAAGCGATGATCGCCACGGGCATTCCGTGGCGGGGCCGGCCGCGGCAAAGCCAATACCTCGACTGGCTCGCGGCGGTCATGACCAACTGCGTCGGCGTGCGGCGCCTGGGCTCGGCCGCGCTCGACCTTGCCTACGTCGCCGCCGGCCGCTACGAAGGCTTCTGGGAACCCGCGCTGTCGCCATGGGATATCGCCGCCGGTATCCTGATGGTGCGCGAGGCGGGCGGCTTCGTCAGCGAGATCGACGGCGGCTCCGGGGTTCTCGCCTCGGGCGACGTGCTCGCCGCCAACGACCAGCTGCACGAACCCTTGCTCGCGCTGCTCGCCGCGGCGAACGCGACCCGAGGCGCGACCTGAGGCGTTCGGCGTCGCGCAATGTCGCAGTGTAATGTCGCAGTGTCATGTCGCAGTGTCATGTCGCAGTGTAAGGATGTTGTTCTACGGCATCCGCTGCGCTATGGTGCCGCTATGGCGACATCCGCGATCGCTCGGGCTCTGAACGCGGTCGGGGGAAGGGAACGGACCACCATGCTGAGCCGATCGAACGGGCGCCGGAGCGCACCGTTTCGCCACGCGTTCGGCGCGGCGGTTGCGCTGGCGTGTGTCGCGCCGTTCGCAATCGGCAGCGCCATGGCGCAGGGAACGGTCGTCATCGGCGGCAGCGGCCTGCCCGAGGTCGAGGTTCACCTCGAGGTGCTCGACAACCTTGGGCCCATGCCGCTGCAACCACTCCGCCTGCTGCCGCCGGGAGCCGGTCTTGGCGCCAACCGCTTAACTCGCCTCAAGCCCCCGTTGGTGCTGCCCGGGCTTGGCGTCGGTGCCGTCCCGCCACCGCCGCCGCCCCCGCGCGCGCTCTACGCTGTGCCGGTCATGCCGCCGGCGCCTGCCGTCACGGCCAAACCGGCGCCGGCGCCGCCGGCGACGCTGTTGCGAGAGCGGACCGCCGTGGCGTCCAAGGCGCCCGCGCCCAAGGTGGCGGCGCCCAAGGCGGCGGCCCCGATACCCGTGACGCCCACGGCGCCCGCGCCCACGGCGGCGGCCCCGGTTCCCGAGACGGCCAAGGCGCCCAAGCCCCGGGTTGGGGCGTCGCCCGCCGCGAAGCCCAAGGCGCCCAAGACCAAGACGGCGGCTCTGCCGCCCGCCAAGGCGCCCGACAAACCCGCAACGGACAAGATGTTGCGCTTTGAGTTTAGCGGCAACTCAGCCAACCTGCCGAGCAACGCCACGAGCGAACTCAAGACGCTGGCCGAGCGGCTGCTTCGTGCCGACAGCCTGCGGGTGCAGGTCAAAGCGTATGCCAGCGCAGTCGAGGGCGGCCCCAGCGCGGCGCGTCGGCTGTCGTTGTCCCGCGCCCTCGCCGTGCGCGCTTTTTTGATCGGCCAAGGGGTACGCAGCACGCGCATCGACGTGCGCGCCCTGGGCAATAGGTCTGAAGGCGGCCCGCCCGAGCGAGTCGATCTCATCGTCGTCAAGAGCTGACCGGACGGCCTCACCGGCCTCCCTTCGCACCGCGGCCACAGATGACCAGCCCGCAAGCCTACCTCACGCGCATGATCGTGTTCGTCGCCGCCGTCGTGCTCGTGGCGGCGGCGCTGTTCATGGTCTTCGACACGATTGAGCGCGCGTTCATGGAAAACCCGTGGTTCAACGGCCCGATCGTCGGTGTCCTCGTCCTCGGCGTCGCTTACGTCTTCCGCCAGGTGATCAGGCTCTACCCCGTGGTCCGCTGGATCGAGACCTTCCGCCGCAAGCGCGAGCCGGGCCTCTCGGTCGAGGCGGCGCCGCCGCTGCTGGCGCCGATGGCGACGATGCTGGGCGAGCGCCAGGGGCGTCTGTCGTTGTCGGCGGTGTCGATGCAGACGCTTCTCGACGGCATCAGCACCAGACTCGACGAATCCCGTGATATCTCGCGCTATCTGATCGCGCTGCTCATCTTCCTTGGCCTGTTGGGTACGTTCTGGGGGCTGCTGCAAACGATCTTCTCGGTCGGCGACGTGATCGGGAACATGTCGGTCGGCGAAGGCGACAACATCACCGTGATCTTCCAAGACCTCACGGCCGGGCTCAAGGCGCCGCTCCGCGGCATGGGAATCGCGTTCAGCTCGTCGCTGTTCGGCCTCGCCGGCTCGCTCGTCCTCGGTTTCCTCGACCTCCAGGCGAGCCAGGCGCAGAACCGCTTCTACAACGATCTCGAAGAGTGGCTGTCGAGCCTGACCCGGCTGGGCGGCGGCGGCATCGTCGGCGACGGCGTCGGCGACCAGGCGGTGCCGGCCTACGTCGGCGCGCTGCTCGAGCAGACCGCCGACAGCCTCGATAGCCTGCAACGCACGCTGGGGCGCGGCGAGGAAAGCCGCATATCGACCGACACCCAGCTGATGAAACTGGCCGAGGCGCTCGCCGCGCTGACCGACCAGATGCGCGAGGAGCAGAAGCTCCTCGACAAGTTGGTCGAACACCAGGTGAACGTGAAGCCGGCCCTTGAACGGCTGAGCGAGCTTTCAGCCCTCGACGTGGGCGGCGTCGACGAGGCGACGCGCGCGCACGTCCGCAATATCGACCTCTACATGACGCGTCTTGTGGAAGAGACCGTGTCTGGGCGCGTCCATCTGGCCGAGGAACTGCGCAGCGAGATCAAGCTGCTTGCCCGCACGATCGCCGCGCGGAACGGCGCGCAGCCTAAATAAGCGCACGGGCGGCGCGTCCGATGGCCACCCGCACCCGCCGCGTCCAGCGAACCAGCGAAATATGGCCCGGCTTCGTCGACGCCCTGTCGACGTTGCTAATGGTCATCATTTTCCTGCTCGTCGTCTACATGCTGGCGCAGTACTTCCTCACCGTGGCGCTGTCGGGCCGCGACGAGGCGCTGGATCGCCTCAACCTTCAGGTCAGCGAGCTGGCCGAACTGCTGTCGCTCGAGCAGAAGACCACCGCCGAGCTGCGCCTCGGCCTCGAGCAACTCACCACGGAGCGCGACGCCCTCGACCTGCGTCTCGAGGAGGCGACCGCCCGGGTCGCGTCGGTCCAGGCCGACGCCGAGGCGCTGCGCGCCGCACTCGCCGAGGCCGAGGAGACGATCGAGGCCGACCGCGAAACCCTCAAGCTGACGCTGGCCGAGCTGGCCAGCTTGCGTCAGGACATCGTCACGCTGCGCGCGCTGCGCGCCGATCTCGAGGGACAAGTGCGGTTGCTCGCCACGGCGCTCGATGAGAACAATCAACGCCTCGCCGAGCTCGAGGCCGAGACCGGGGCGCTGCGCGACCGCACCAAGGAGCTCGAGGCGCGCCTGAGCGGCGAGGCCGAACGCACCGCGCTGGTGCAAAAGGAGGTCGAGGACCGCGAAATCCGCTTGAACGAGCTGCGCCTCGCGCTCAAGCAGAGCGACGAGGATCTGGCCAAGGAGCACAAGCTGACGGCGCAGGCGCGGGCGCGGATCGATCTTCTCAACCAGCAGATCCTCGCCCTGCGCCAGCAGCTCGAGCGCATCGGCAAGGCGCTGGAGGTGGCAGAGAGGCAAGCCGCGGAGCAGAACGTGGTGATCGCCGACCTCGGGCGCCGGCTTAACGTGGCGCTCGCCAGCAAGGTCGAGGAACTGCAGCGTTACCGCTCGGAGTTCTTCGGGCGGCTGCGCGAGGTCCTCGGCAACCGTCCCGGCATCCGCATCGAGGGCGACCGCTTCGTCTTTCAATCGGAAGTGTTGTTCGCCTCGGGATCGGCCAAGCTCGAGCGACGAGGCAAGGTGCAAATGGCCCATCTCGCCGCCACCCTGCTGGACATTGCCCGGCAGATCCCCGACGACCTGAAGTGGATTCTGCGCGTCGACGGCCACACCGACACCGTGCCGATCAGGACGCCCCAGTTCGCGTCGAACTGGGAGCTGTCGACGGCGCGGGCGATCTCGGTGGTGCGTTTCCTGATTCAAAGCGGCGTGCCGCCCGAGCGGCTGGCGGCGACGGGCTTCGGCGAGTTCCAGCCGTCCGACCGGCGCGGAGACGAGATCGCCTTCCGCCGCAACCGCCGCATCGAGCTCAAGCTCACCACCCGCTGAGCCGGTGGTGCGCCGGCTCTCGGACTTCACCGCGCGCGCCCTGGGTCGCCTGGCACTGGGCCGCCTGGCGCTGGCGCTGGGCATCGGCGCCGTGGGCGGGGCGCTGTTCGCCCAGCTTGGCGTTCCGCTCGCCTGGCTGATCGGGGCCATGTGCCTGACCACGGCGAGCGCGCTGGCCGGCGCGAAGATCATGGTGCCCGCGCCCCTGCGCTGGCTGATGATCGCGGTGCTCGGAACCATGGTCGGCAGCGCCTTCCGCCCCGAAATGTTCGAGCGCGCGGGTCAGTGGCTGGTGAGCCTCTCGGGGCTGTTGGTCTACGTGGCCGTCGTCGCCGTCGTCATCTCCTTCTACTTCCGGCGGGTCGCCCGGTACGACCGCGCCACGGCGTACTTCTCGGCGATTCCCGGCGGCTTGGCCGAGATGATCGTCGTCGGCGGCGCAATGGGGGGCGACGACCGCACCATCGCCCTGACCCACGCCTCGCGCATCCTGCTGGTGGTTTTGACCATCCCGATCTGGTTCCGCTGGGTCGAGGGCTACCAGCCGACGCCAGGTGGCGTCGGCGAGGCGATCGCGTCGATCCCGGCGTTCGACCTCGTGGTGCTGGCCCTGTGCGCCGTCGTCGGCTTCGTCGGCGCGCGCGCGTTGCGCCTGCCGGGGGCGGCGCTGATTGGGCCGCTGGCGCTGAGCGCCGCCGCACACCTCACCGGGCTGACCGAATCGAGGCCGCCGAGCGAGATCGTGGTCATCTCGCAGGTAGTGATCGGGGCCAGCGTCGGCTGCCGCTTTGCCGGCGTCAAGGCAAGGCGGGTGCTGAGCGCCCTCCTCGTCGCGGCCGGCTCGACCATCCTGATGCTGGGGATCAGCGTCGCCTCCGCCGTCGTGCTTCACGCGGTGGCCGGACTGCCCGTCGAGGCGCTCGTCCTCGCGTACGCCCCCGGCGGCGTCGCGGAGATGAGCCTGATCGCGCTCGCCCTCGGCATCGACCCGGCCTTCGTCTCGACGCACCACGTGGTCCGCATCGTGCTGGTGGTGGTGCTGGCGCCGGCGGCGTTCAAGCTATTCGTGCACGTGCGGGAGCGCCGCGCCCGCGCCGCGGAGCAGGAAGCAAAAGGCGATTAGCCGCTCAAGACGGCCGCCGCGGGGCGCGCGAAGGCATGGCTCAAGCCACGCCGACTAACACTCATGCAAGCCCGATGTGGTAGAATAAGAGGCGGTGGCAACGCGGATTCAATTAATCGTGCGCGCAGCAGTATCCGTGATCGTGGCGGTGCAGACGTGCGCGGGCGCGGCGGGGTACGCTCTCACGGCGCGAAAAGGTCACTGGCCGGGCATTTGATCGCCAAATCGGCTCGACGAAGAGGGGGATCGCTATGCAGACCGCCGGATCAGGACCGGATTCGTCTTCGACCGCCATATTTGCTACGCTACCGGTGACCGCAAGTGGTCATCCGAGGAATCTCGGCTAGAATGCTCGTCGGAATGCGAGGCCCGAATTCTGTGTACGGGCAAAGCCGGGCGAAACCGCCCAGCCGCGCGTAGTTGGTGGCGCCTATCGAAACCCCACATTGCGCCTGATTTGACCCCAGCGTAGGATGGAACGCTCCCATAGAGGCCGGTGAACGGAAAGAGGCACCGATGGCCAACAACGAAAACAGCAATGACAAGTTCACTATACGGCACGTTCCGGCCAGCAACTTTAGGGTGTGTGCGGCTGATGGCGCCATTCTCACTCAATTGTATGACGGTGTAGACACAGTTTTTCAGCTGACTTTTACCCGACTCGACTCGACACCCGTATCGGAAAGTTTTTCGGCGCGTAGTTTAGATCAAGGCATGGAACAAACTGGGCAAACTGAATATGAGACGCCAATCTGTAGGATTCAGGAATTTGGCGTACGGCTACGGCCCGACCAAGCTCTAAAAGTTGCAGATATCATCGTGAAGAACGTGGGTCGGCTTAGTACGGCGCAGAAGAAACGCTACAGTATTCCCGACGATGTTTTGCCTGCCGCTGCTCCAACCAAGGAAATCAAAGAATGACGGCTCCACTTGCTAGCGCAGTGACACCACCTCCCGACCCGTCTTTCCTCCATGCCCAACATGAGACAAGCTGGACCCCGTTTAACCCAGCGGAACTAAGTCCATCATCCACCGGTACTGTAAATCTAATATTCACAAACGCGAGCGTCGGATTCACAACCGCGGTGTCTCACAATTCTGATTACATTGTCACTGGTACATCTACGCCGGCAAATTGGTTGCCCGAAGCATTGGAAGAGCTGGGCGATGCCTGTGCCGAGCCGTTGGAAGAGGGATATTCCCCGGTATCCGATCGTGCCAAGGAGGATGCCGCACGGCTGCTCTCTGACTTGGCCCCGCGGGTCGTGCAAGCTCCAATGGTGCACTCTACGTCGGAAGGAGGAATCGCGATCGACTTTCGGAATCCGGATCGTGACGCAGCTCTCTTGCTTATATGCGAAGGCAGCGGAGAAGGCGTGTGTTTCTACGATATTGGCGACAAGCGCGGTCGTGCGCGCTCCTCCGATGCCAGTGACCTGATGGAAGATGCCGGATGGTCCGCTCTCAAGCGTATGGGTTTGATTTAACCTTGCAAGACTTCGCCGAGTTACCGCCGCTAATACCCAGTGAACTGCTGGGGCGCGGTGTTTTTTCCGAGAAACGCGCGCGCAAGGCCTCGACTAGGGGTATTATCGCGCACAATGAATTTCTCGAAAGCATAGACAGGGATAACCTATCTGTTGACAGACTTGGCTTCGCTCCCGACCTTGAGATGGCCGAGATCGCAGACAGGAACGCGGCGGGACGCAGACAGACCTTCTTTGGTTGGGCGGTCGTTACAGTCCAACAGGCCTCAGAAATGGAGCGCCGGGTTGAACCGGCACCTCTTCTCGACAACCGCTATCATGCGCTGATCGTTTTGAACCTGCCAACGGGTGTCGAGCGCCGAGACGTTGCGAGGGAGCATGCGCTAAATCTGGCGAAGCACGCGACGTATCAGCCACGACCCTAATTGCAGCGTGGACTCAATGTCCGGTTTCTAGAGGCACCCTCGGCAGTGGGGCCTCGGGGAGTTCGGACCCCGTCGGATACCTTGAATCCTAAAGCCTACCAAGAAATTGAAACTCCCCGCGACCTCCGACCTCGACATCTACCACTCCGCCAAGCTCCTGGTTGACCGTCACGGCTCCGAGGCCAAAATCCACGCTTCATGCGGTCGCGGCAGCACCCCGCCACCTTGCGCTCCATCTCGGCGTACTCGCGCGTAAACGGGTCAATCGTCGTCATGATCGGCCAGGGGCGATTAGCCGCTCAAGACGGCCGCCGCGGGGCGCGCGGCGCGGTCGGTGTCGAACTGAAGCTCGGCCAGGCGGGCGTAGAGACCGCCACGGGCGATCAGGTCGTGGTGCCCGCCCACGGCCACCACCCGGCCCTGGTCCATGACGACGATGCGGTCGGCCTTGAGCACGGTCGCCAGGCGATGGGCGATGACGAGGGTGGTGCGTCCCGCCATCAGCCGCTCGAGCGCCGCCTGCACCACGCTCTCGCTTTCGGCGTCGAGCGCGCTGGTGGCCTCGTCGAGCAGCAGCACCGGCGCGTTGCGCAACAGCGCCCGGGCGATGGCGATGCGCTGGCGCTGGCCGCCCGAAAGCTGGGCGCCGCGCTCGCCGAGGAAGGTGGCGAAGCCCTGCGGCAGGCGGTCGAGGAACTCGGTCGCCGCGGCGGCCTCGGCGGCGGCGCGCACCTCGTCGTCGCTCGCGTCGGGGCGGCCGTAACGGATGTTGTCCCAGGCGTCGGCGGCGAACACCACGGGATCCTGCGGCACCAGCGCGATGCGCGCGCGCGCCTGGTGCGGGTCGGCGGCGCGCAGGTCGACCCCATCGAGCTTGGCGGCCCCGCTGTCGGGGTCATAGAAGCGCAGCAGCAGTTGGAACACGGTGGTCTTTCCCGCGCCCGAAGGGCCGACCAGCGCGACGGTCTCGCCGGGCTCGACGCGGAGGCTGAAACCCTCGAGCGCCGAGACCTCGGGGCGCGCCGGATAGTGGAACGTGACGTTGTCGAGCTCGACCGCGCCGGTCGGCGGCTCGGGCAGCGGTCGAGGCTTCGCCGGCGGGGTGATCTGCGGCTTCGTCGCCAGCAGCTCGATCAGCCGCCCGGCCGCCCCCGCCGCGCGCTGCATCTCACCGACCACCTCGCTCAGCGCGCCGACCGAGCCGGCCACCACCACGGCGTAGAAGACGAAGGCCGAGAGCTCGCCGGCGCTGACCCTGCCGGCGATGACGTCGTGGCCGCCGATCCACAGGACCGTGCCGACGGCGCCGAACACGGTGACGATGACGACGGCGCTGAGCAGGGCGTGCACCCGCACCCGCCGGATGGCGGCGGCGAAGGCCTGCTCGACCCGCACGCCGAAGCGGCGGCGCTCGTACGCCTCGCGGCCGAACGCCTGCACCGTGCGCACCGCGCTGACGGTTTCGTCGACGTGGGCGGCGACGTGGGCGACCTGGTCCTGGCTCAGCCGCGACAAACGCCGCACGCGGCGGCCGAAGAAGACCAGCGGCAGCACGACGCCCAGCACGATCAGGAACACCACGCCAGTCAGCTTCGGGCTGGTGACCGCCAGCAGGATCGTGCCGCCAACCAGCAGCAACAGGTTGCGCAGCGCCATCGACGCGGTGGCGCCGAGGACCGTCTGCAGCACGGTGGTGTCGGCGATCAGCCGCGACAGGATCTCACCCGTCCTGGTGGTCTCGAAGAAGGCCGGGCTGAGGCCGATGACGTGGCCGTAGACGGCGCGGCGGATGTCGGCGACGACGCGCTCGCCGACCCACGAGACGAGGAAGTAGCGGCCGTAGCTGGCGGCGGCGAGCAGGGCGATGACGCCGAACATGACGATCAGCGCCTGGTCGAGCAGCGCCGTATCGGCGCCGCGAAAGCCCTCGTCGACCAGCCGGCGCAGCCCGAAGCCGAGGGCGAGCACCGTGCCCGCCGCGGTAGCCAGCGCGACCAGCGCCCCGGCGATCGCCAGCTTGTAGGGCTTGAGGAAGCGAACGACCTGGCGGAGCTGGCCGAGATCGCGGCTCGGCGCCCAGTCGCCCGCCGCGGCGGCGGCGCCCTCGGGGCGGTCGCGCATCATCGCCCGGTCCCGCCCGCGGGCGAACCCGCGCGATGGCTAAAAACCGGTGTCGGGCCCGGTCTTGGGGCGCTGAGACGGCTTGGGTCCACGGTGATGCGATGTGCTCTCCGCCGTTGCGCGGCATAGATCGCGGCGCCCGGCTATCGCTATCGCAAGCCGGTGGCGAACACAAGGCGAATTGGCCCCTTGCCCGGCAGCGGCGGCTTCGCTATAACTCGCGCCTTGGTCAGACGAGTGGCGCGATGAAGAAAGACATTCACCCCGAGTATCACGAGATCACCGTGGTGATGACCGACGGGACGAGCTTTACGACGCGCTCGACCTGGGGCAAGCCCGGCGACAAGCTGACGCTCGACGTCGATCCCAAGTCGCATCCGGCGTGGATCGGCGGCATGACGCGGGTGGCCGATCGCGGCCAGGTGGCGAAGTTCCGCAAACGCTTCCGCGACTTCGGTCTCGACTAGCCGCGGCGCGCGGCGCGCGATTGACTCGGTTATCCTAGGCTTCTATAGAGCAAGGCGTGTATTTGGCCCGGTCCGGCCCAATCGAATCCACGGAGTTTAACGGTTGAAACGCACGTACCAGCCCAGCGTCCTTGTCCGCAAGCGGCGTCACGGCTTCCGCGCTCGCATGGCGACCGCGGCCGGCCGTAGGGTGCTGGCCAGGCGGCGGGCCAAGGGACGCAAACGTCTTTCCGCCTGACTTGATGGTCGTAGGCATCGCGCGGCTCAAGCGGCGATCCGAGTTCCTGCGCGTGGCCGCGGCGCGGCGCAAGCGGGTGACTCCCGGATTGATCCTCCAAGCCACCGAAAGCCCGGCGGCGCGGGCCGCCGAGGGCGGCTTTCGCGTCGGCTTCACGGCGAGCCGCAGCGTCGGCGCGGCGGTGGCGCGCAACCGGGCGCGCCGCAGGCTGCGCGCCGTCGTCGCCCAGGTCATGCCGGACCGCGCGCGGCCCGGACACGATTACGTGGTGATCGCCCGGCGGGCGACGCTTGGGCGCCCGTTCGCCGAGCTCGTCGGCGACCTCGAGACCGCGCTCGAGCGGATCGCCGCCCCGCGCACGGACGGTGGCACGGGCGGCGCCCGCGGGCGCACCAAGGGAGCGGCGCCGTGAGCGTGCCTGGCGCTCTGTTGCGCGGCCTGGTCCGCCTTTATCAGCTCGTGATCTCGCCGTTCCTGCCGCCGCGCTGCCGCTTTCAGCCGACCTGTTCGGGGTACGCCCTCGAGGCGCTCGCCAGCCACGGCGCCCTGGTCGGCGGCTGGCTGGCGCTACGCCGTTTCGCCCGCTGCCATCCGTGGGCCCGCTGGGGCTACGATCCGGTCCCCGAGGCCGCCGCGCGCCGCCGGCCCAGCGGCCGCCGCGCGCGCGCCTGAGCCCGCGGCCCTCGGGGACGCTACGACAACCATGCTCGATCAGCGCAACCTGCTTCTGGCGATCCTCCTCTCGGTCGTCATCATCGTGGGGTTCCAGTACTTCTACGAGGCCCCCCGCATGCGGCAACTGGCCGAGCGGCAGGCCGCCGAGCAGGCGACGGCGCTGGGCGAGGAACCCGGCGGCCCGTCACGGGCGCCCGGCGACGTTCCCGCGCTCCCGGGCGCGCCCACTGCGCCGGCCATGGAGGCGCCGGAAAGCCGCGCCGTGGCGCTCGAAAAGACTCCGCGCATCAAGGTCGACTCGCCGCGCCTGCGCGGCTCGATCTCGCTCGTGGGCGGGAGTTTCGACGACCTCACGCTGACCGAGTATTACGAAACCGTCGAGCCCGACAGCCCGCGAATCACGCTGCTCTCGCCGCGCGGATCGAACGGGGCGTACTACGCCGAATTCGGTTGGGTGCCGGCCGATTCAAGCGTTTCCGTCCCGCAAGGCGACACCGTCTGGGTGGCCGATTCCCCCGTGCTGCGCTCCGACCAGCCGGTGAAACTCACCTGGGACAACGGGTCAGGGCTTCGCTTCGTGCGCCAGATCGCAGTCGACGAAACCTACATGTTCACCATCACCCAGCGGGTTGAGAACAAGAGCGATACCGCGGTGACGCTGTACCCCTACGGCCTTGTCGCACGCAGCGGTACGCCAGAGGGCGGCCGATTCGGGTTTTACATCCATGAAGGGCCTGTCGGGGTTATCAACGGCGAACTTAAGGAAATAGATTACGACGATCTCAAGGAAGACGGCCCTTTTGAGTGGGCCTCGAACGGTGGCTGGATGGGCATCAAAGACCAATACTGGCTGGTGGCCCTGGTCCCGGACCAGGAAGGCGAGGGCAAGGTCCGGTTCATCCACAACCTGCGCAATGGCGACGACAAGTATCAAGTGGACTTCCGGCGTGGGCCTTTCACGGTGCCGGTCGGCGGCAGCATCAATGTGACCGACCGGTTGTTCGCCGGCGCCAAGGAGATCCGTGTTCTCGATAGCTACAAGGACGAGCTGGGCATCGAACGCTTCCACATGGCCATCGATTACACAAAGCTCTTTTTCCTCACTATCCCACTGCACAAGGTGATTCTGTATTTTGACCGGCTCCTAGGCAACATCGGTCTCGCCATCCTGCTGCTCACGGTCCTCGTCAAGCTCGCCTTCTTCCCGCTCGCCAACAAGTCCTACAAGTCGATGAGCATAATGAAGAAGCTGCAACCGAAGATGATCGAGCTGCGCGAAAAGTACAAAGATGACAAGCAGAAGTTGCAACAGGAGATGATGGCCTTGTACAAGGCCGAAAACGCCAACCCGATGTCCGGTTGCCTGCCCATCGTAATTCAGATTCCAGTCTTTATTGGCCTGTACATCGTGTTATTGGTCACCATCGAAATGCGTCAGGCGCCGTTCTACGGTTGGATCAACGACCTTTCCGCGCCCGACCCGACGTCGGTGTTCGGCCTGTTCGGCCTGCTCCCCTTCGATCTGCCCGCGGTGCTTTCCATCGGCGTGTGGCCGTTGCTCATGGGGCTGACGATGCTGCTGCAGTTTCGCCTCAACCCGCAGCCGGCCGATCCGATGCAGGCCAAGATGATGATGATGCTGCCCTTGTTCTTCATCTTTCTGTTCGCGCGGTTTCCGGCCGGCCTGGTGATCTACTGGACGTGGAACAACCTCCTCTCGATCACGCAGCAGTGGTTCATCATGCGGCGGGCGGGTGTCCGCACCTGAGGCTGCCGCGATGGACGCCGGCGAGGCGGCGAGGGCGGCGGCCGAGGCGGGCCGCAAACTGTTCGCGCAGGAGTGCCGCTTCATCCTTGGCGTGGCCGACCGCGAGGGCCTGCCGCCGGCCGAGCTGCCCGAGGTGGCGTTCGCCGGGCGCTCGAACGTCGGCAAGTCGAGCCTGGTCAACGCCCTCACCGGGCGCCGCACGCTCGCGCGCACCTCGAAGACCCCGGGGCGGACGCAGCAGATCAACTTCTTCGACCTCGGCGGGCGCCTGAATCTCGTCGATTTGCCCGGCTACGGCTTCACGCGGGCGCCGAAAGAGCGCGTCAAGGAGTGGACGGCGCTCGTCAACGACTACCTGCGGGGCCGGTCCACCCTGCGCCGGGCCTTGCTGCTGATCGACGCCCGTCACGGGCCGATGGCGAGCGACCGCGCGGTGATGGCGATGCTCGATCAGGCCGCGGTGTCGTACCAGGCGGTGCTGACCAAGGCCGACGCGACGAAGCCCGAGGCGCTCGGGGCGGTGCTGGCGGCGCTCGAGGGCGAGCTCGCGGGCCACGCGGCCGCCCACCCCGAGGTCGCCGTGACCAGCGCGCGCGCCGGCGCCGGCATCGCCGAGCTGCGCGCCGCCCTCGCGGCCCTGGCGGCCCCCCGGCAGTTGGGCTAAAGTCCGCCGCCATGTCAGGCTCACGCATCGGCGAAACCAAGCATTGGTTGCGCACGGCGGCCACCCTCGCGGAGGCCCTGCCGTACCTGCGCCGCTTCTCCGGCAAGACCTTCGTCATCAAGTACGGCGGGCACGCCATGGGCGACGCGCGCCTGACCGAGAGCTTCGCGAACGACGTCGTGCTCATCAAGCAGGTCGGCATCAACCCCGTGGTGGTGCACGGCGGCGGCCCGCAGATCGCCGAAATGCTCGAGCGGTTCAAGATCAAGAGCTCGTTCGTCGACGGCCTCAGGGTGACCGACGAGGACTCGGTCGAGATCGTCGAGATGGTGCTTTCCGGGCGCATCAACAAGCACATCGTCACCTCGATCAACGCCGCCGGCGGCCACGCGATCGGCCTGTCGGGCAAGGACGGGCCGCTGATCGAGGCGCGCAAGCTGACGCGCACCAAGCGCGATCCCGACTCGAACATCGAAAAGGTCCTCGACCTCGGGTTCGTGGGCGAACCCACGCGCATTAACGCCAACGTGCTGAACATCTTCGCGGAATCGGACCTGATCCCGGTCGTCGCGCCGATCGGCATCGGCGCCGGCGGCGAGACCTTCAACATCAACGCCGACACCGTCGCCGGTGCCGTGGCCCAGGCGCTCGCCGCCGCCAAGCTGGTGATGCTGACCGACGTTGCCGGGGTGGTCGACGGCGACGGATCCCTGCTCTCTCGCATCACCCTCAGCGAGGGGCGGGCGCTGATCGCCAAGGGGGTGATTACGGGCGGTATGATCCCCAAGCTCGAAACCTGCCTCGCCGCCGTGGAAGCGAACACCGAGGCGGCGCACATCCTCGACGGCCGCGTGCCGCACACCTTGCTGCTCGAGGTGTTTACCAAGCACGGCACCGGAACGATGATCGAGGCCGGATAGCCGAAATTGTCCCCAGTTACAGCCCCCAGTTACAGCCGGCAGCCGCGCTACGCGGCAAACAAATCGACGTGCAGCTTGAGCTCGTCGGGGGTCAGCGGGTAGTCGACGCCGCCCTTGGCGTAAAGCACCGCCGTCGGCCCGATCTTGGCGAGACGCAGCTGGATCTGGCTCGCCGTGCGCATGTTGAACCCGGCCGCCCAGGTCAGCGCGGTGACCGCCTTGGCGCTCTGCGAGTCGAGCACCTTGCACACGACCTTCGAGGGCAGTTCCGCGCTCAGCGCAAGGGCCTTGACGGCGAACTCGCGGTCGTCGCGGTCGAGGGCGGCGACAACGCTGTCGTCGTCGAGCGTGCCGTCGGCAAACGCCGCCGCGGCGTCGTGCGAGGCGGGCGCGTCGGCCGTGCCGCCGGCTTCCCCGATGCGCCGCGCGACCGCCCCGCGCACCTCTTTCGCGGCCTCGGGCGGCAGGTCGTGACGCTCCTCGAGCACGTGCAACAGAGCCAACGCGACGAAGTTGGCGATGCGGCAGATCGCCCGCATCGACAGCTTGGGACGTTCGACCAGCGGCCGATGCCAGCTCTTAAGCTTGGGCGCGCCGTCGATGATGCCGTCGAGGGTCTCCTCGCGGATCTGGGCGCTGGGGTTGGCGAGCAGCGCCGCGATCGCGTCGCGCTCTGCGCTGGCGGCGATGGCGTCGGCGACCGGCTCGCTGACCCGAGGGCGCCGCGAGATCGCGCTGAGCGCGCCTTGCACCGGCCCGCTGGCGATGATCTCCAGCAGCTCCTCGTCGCCGAGCAGCGGCGAGCACTCCAGCACCGGCGCCGCGACGATGAGCTCGATATCGCGCGCCAAGTCGTGGATGATGCGCCGCGGCAGGCGCGTGCAATGCTTGATCTCCTCGGCGATAATCTGGCGCACCCGAGGCAGCTGATCGCGCGCCAGAATCTCGAGGACCTCTAGGGTCAGTTGCTGGAGATGGTCTTTTTCCTCCGCGCTGAGCTGCGGCGCGAGGCGTCCGATCTTGCGCGCAAGCGCGCAGCGCACCTCGGTGTCCACGTCCTCGGCGAGCAGGCGGTCGGCGTGGCGTGGCGTGTACGCGTTGGCGGCGATCACGCGCCGCACGAGGGGCGAGACGTCGGAGGCGAGGTAGTAGAGTATTTCCGGCCGTATGCCGCCGCCCGCGTCCCCGCGCGCGGCCACCTGCCGGCGCACCTCGGCGTCGGGATGGCGGGCGAGCTCCTTCGCGTCTGCGTAGGTGATCGCCGCGCCCCCCTCTTCACCGCCGTTGCGGCGGAAAACGTTGTCGAGCACGCCCGTCACGGCCCTCGGTCCCCGTTGCCCGCGCATGGCGCCGGAGCCACGGCGTAGGCCCCCTTGCCAGCGTGCTTGGCGCCGTACATGGCGGCGTCGGCGCGGGTGATCAGGCTGTCGAGGCTTTCGCCGGATGCCGGGTCGAGCGCGGCGACGCCGATGGACACGCGAAGCGGGCGCTCGGGATCGCCCGAGTAGTCCTCGAGACACGCGCTCGCGGCCAGCAGCTCGTCCGCCTTGGCGATCGCGCCGGCTTCGTGGGTCTCCTCGAGCCAGATCGCGAACTCGTCGCCGCCAAGTCTCGCGACCACGTCGGCCACGCGCGTGCGCTGGGTCAGCACCGTCGCCCATGCTCCCAACGCCGCGTCGCCGCGCTGGTGGCCATGGACGTCGTTGACCAGCTTGAAGTTGTCGAGATCGGTGTAGAGCAGGGCGGCCGGCCGCCCCGTGCGCCGCACGCTCGCGAAGCGGCGCCCGATCTCGTCGGTAAAGGCGCGGCGGTTCAACAGGCCGGTCAGATCGTCGGTGCGCGAAAGCAGCTTCAGCGCCTCGTGGTTGGCGATCTGCTCGATCGCGATGCCGAGGTGCTCGCTCACCGCGGCGAGGAGCGCGTGATCGTCCTCGCTCC
Source organism: Pseudomonadota bacterium (assembly GCA_022563655.1). GTDB lineage: Bacteria > Pseudomonadota > Alphaproteobacteria > JAAXGF01 > JAAXGF01 > JADFMW01. The sequence continues at coordinate 285 of JADFMW010000019.1, read as the reverse complement.
ACGGTGCGTCCCGGGCGACGCAGATGGCGCCGTTGACGCCGTGACGATGGCGCGCCGCCGCCGCCAGCAGCCGCAGCCCGCCGATCTGTGTCTCGACCGGCCCGGGCGCGTCGGTCAGACGATTGATGGGCGCGTTGAGCCAGGCCGCCGGCGTATCGCCGGGCGCTGCTCCGAATGCCGCGACCCGGTCGAACTCGCCTCCGGGGCTCGCCCGATAGACCCAGCAGAACGCGGCGTCCAGGGCCTGCGCCGTCGCCTCGGCGGCGCGGCCGAGAAGCTTCTCCG
>JADFMW010000198.1 GCA_022563655.1 Pseudomonadota bacterium | reverse complement strand
CGAGGGCGTGTGGTGCCCGCCCGTCCGGTTCGGCGACCACGCCCTGCCCACGGTGATGAAAAAGATCGTGCGCCACGCCCTGGCGCCCGAAATTGATCCAGATCAAGGACGACCGCGACGTGGTAGAACAGTATCGTGACGAACTTCAGCCCGGCGCGCGTGAAAGGAGCGTAGGACCATGGTAGCGAGATTGGGAAAGGCCGCGACGACGGCACTGATTGCGGTGGCGGCCCTGTTCTTGGCGGCGGGCGCCGTTGCCGAGGCGGCCGACAACGGTCACGCCATGGCGGAAGACCAGGCGTCCATGGCGGACCGCATGCAAGTGCGGCAAATGGAAGAGCTGATGGCCATGTTCCGATCCATGATGGGCGACTGGAAAGGCCCGCGCCTGATCATGCCGATAATGAACTCGGCGCGGGGTCGAAAGCTGTTTGCCAGCAAGGGTTGCGTCACGTGCCATTCGGTCAACGGCGTCGGCGGGGAAGACGCGCCGCCGCTAGACGCCCACGAGATGCGCCTGTTCATGAGCCCGTTCGAATTCGCCGCGAAGATGTGGAAAGGGGCGGCGACGATGATCGCGCTGCAAGAGGAAGCGCTGGGCGAGCAGATCGATTTTACCGGAGAGGAACTCGCCGACATCATCGCCTTCGCCCACGACGAGGAGGAGCAGCATAAGTTCTCCGAGGCGGACATCCCGCCCGAGATCATACCGATGATGACCCACCGGCATGGTGAGCCTGGTGGCGGCGCCGCGGCTCATGGCGAGGAGTTGGGCCACGAGCGCAGCGGCGGCGGCGAACACCAGGGCGGCGAACCCCACAAAGACTAGGCGGACCGCCTCCGCCGGCGCTACGTTCGGCCCTCGGCCAGCAGCCGGGCGATCGGCGCGAAGCTCCGGCGGTGATGCGGCGTGACGCCGAGGCGCGCCAGCGCGGCGCGGTGCTCGGGCGTGCCGTAGCCGGCGTTGCGCTCCCAGCCGAACCCCGGATAGCGCCGCGCCAGCCGCGCCATGATGCGGTCGCGCGTCACCTTGGCGACGATCGAGGCGGCGGCGATCGAGAGCGAGCGCGCATCGCCGCCGACCACGGCGGTGGCCGGGCAGCACAGCTCGGGCAAGCGATTGCCGTCGACCAGGGCGTGGGCCGGCGGGACGCCGAGATCGTCGACCGCGCGGCGCATCGCGATGAGCGTCGCCTCGAGGATATTGAGGCGATCGATCTCGGCGACGCTGGCGGCGCCGACGCCGATGCGCGCGCTCGCCCGCAGCGCCGCGAACAACGCCTCGCGCCGCGCCCGGCTCAACTGCTTCGAATCGGTCACGCCGGCGGGAACCGATCCCGCGTCGAGGACCACCGCGGCGGCGACCACGGGCCCGGCCCACGGCCCCCGCCCGGCCTCGTCGACGCCGGCGACGGGCCCCTCGCGGGCGCCCTCGAGCGCCAAGTCAGGCATCGTCGTCGCGCGCCGGCGGCAACACCTCGACCGCCTCGCCGCTCTCGGCCGCCGAGGCGCGCCGTCCCCCCCGCAGGCGGCGCCAGCGCCGCGCCGCGGCGGCGGCGAGCGCCAACCCGCGCCGGGAGGCGCCGCCGGCGGTCCGGCGCACCGCCACCGCCTCGCCGGGATAGAGCACGCCGACGAGCTCGTTGACCGTCGAAATCCCGGTCGCGGCGAGCGCGTGCAAGCGCCGCGCGGCATCGAGCCACAACGGGCTGATCATCAGGCTGAGCGCGATCACCGCGACGACGAGCCGGTGCTCCTCGGCGCCGATGAGCCCGTTGCTCAGGCCGAGGGCGGCGAGCACGAACGAAAACTCGCCGACCTGCCCCACCACCACGCCGATGAGGAAGGCGCGCGGCCACGGCTCGCCGAGCAGGCGCAAAATGCCGACGTTCATCGCCGTCTTTCCCAGGGTAACGACCACCAGCAGCACCAGCACGGTGCCCAGGTGGCGCCAGATGTAGCCGAGGTCGATGAGCAGCCCGATCGAGAGAAAGAACGCCATCAGCAGCACGCTCTGGATCGGGTGGGTGGCGCGGATCATGACCCGGCGGTCGGTGCTGTTGCCGACGAGCAGCCCGGCGAGGAACGCGCCGTAGGCCGGCGACAGGCCCATGAGGCCGCTCGCCGTCGCCGCCGCGAAGCAATAGGCGAGCGCCGCCAACGGCCTGAGATCGCGGTCGCCGGCCACCCAGCGGCCCAACGGCAGCCGGATCGTCCGCCCGCTCAGGTACCACACGAACAGGCCCAGCAGCGCCACCGCCACGGCCATGGGGACGAGGGTGTCGAGGTCGAAGCCCGTGTCACTGGCCATGGCGTTGAGCGTCAGCATCATCGGCACCACCGCGAGGTCCTGGGCGATGAGCACCCCGACGGCGCTGCGCCCCACCCGGGTGCGCAACTCGCCGATGTCGGCGAGCATCTTGATGGCGACCGCGGTGCTCGATAGCGCGACGACGAAGCCGAGCAGGACCGCGATCTCGAGCGGCCAGCCGAGGACCAGCGACAACAGCAGCATGACCGCGAGGCTGGCCGCGATCTGCAGCGCCGTCCCGATCAGGGCGATGCCGAGCACGCGCTTGAACGCGCGCAGGCTGAGCTCCATGCCGATCAGGAACAGCAGCATGAGAACGCCGAGCTCGGCGAGCACGTTGATGAGCGCGCGGTCCTCGACGAGGCCGAATCCCGACGGGCCGAGCACCACTCCGGCGACGATGTAGCCGACGATCGCCGGCTGCTTGAGGCGCGTCATCGCCATGCCGCAGAGCAGCGCGACGCCGGCGACGAGGGCGATGAAGGTCAGCGAGTGATCGACCGGCATCTCGGCGGCGAGTGTAGCACGAACCCGCCGCGCGCCCCCTACAGCAACGCCAGCTGATCTCCTGGCCGGGGCGGCGGGCGGAACTGGCCGGTATCGAGCGCCCAGTCGCGCCGGTTGAGGCCGAGCCTCTTGCAGGCGAGGTGGAAGCGCCGGGCGATCATCTCGGCGTATGGGCCGGTGCCGCGCATACGCAGCCCCCAGGTCGAGTCGTAGGCGCGGCCGCCGCGCGTCTGGCGCACCAGGCTCATCACCCGTTTCGCCTTGCCGGGGACGTGCACCGCCAGCCATTCGACGAACAGGTCCTTGACCTCGAGCGGCAGGCGCAGCAGCACGTAGCCCGCCGAGCGCCCGCCCGCCCCGGCGACGGCTTCGAGGATGCGCTCGATCTCGCCGTCGGTCAGCGCCGGAATGACCGGCGCCACCATCACGCCCGCCGGGATGCCGGCGGCGGCAAGCTGGCCGAGCGCCTCGAGGCGGCGGGCCGGGCTCGGCGCCCGCGGCTCGAGGCGGCGCGCGAGCCCGCGGTCAAGCGGGGTGATCGATATGAAGACCTTGGCGAGCCGCTTGGCCGCCATCGGCGCCAGGATATCGATGTCGCGCACCACGAGGTTCGACTTGGTGACGATGCCGACCGGATGATTGTGCGCCGCGAGCACCTCGAGGATGCCGCGGGTGATGCGCCGGCCGCGCTCGATCGGCTGGTAGGGGTCGGTGTTGGTGCCCAGCGCGATCACCTCGCAGCGGTAGCCGGGCCGGGCCAGCTCCCCGGTCAGGAGCGCCGGCGCGTCGGGCTTGGCGAACAGGCGCGATTCGAAGTCCTGGCCGGGCGACAGGCCGAGATAGGCGTGGGTCGGCCGCGCGTAACAATACACGCACCCGTGCTCGCAGCCGCGGTAGGGGTTGATCGAGCGGTCGAACGGGATGTCGGGCGAGCGGTTGCGGGTGATCACCGTGCGCGCCGTATCGACCTGGACGGTCGTCGCGAGGGGCGGCAGCTCCTCGTCGAGGCTGCCCCAACCGTCGTCGCAGGCGACGCGCGAAGTCGGCTCAAAGCGGCAGCTCGGGTTGCTCGCGGCGCCGCGGCCCTTGCGCAAGAGATGGGGCTGGGCGGGATCCATGGCGCAAGGATAGCGCGCGGTCGTGAACATTACAAGAACATAATCGTTCCGCCGTTTGCCTTCCGCCCGCTCTTGTGCGCTATGATCGCGTCATGACCGCCTTCCCGCCGCGACGGTGCTCCGCGCCTTGTTGAGCGTCGTCATTCCGACCCTGGACTCGGCCGTGAGCCTCGGGCGCACGCTCGATGCCCTGGCCGAGGACGCGGGGCTGGCGCGCGAGATCATCGTCGCCGACGGCGGCTCGCGCGACGGCACGGTGGCGCTGGCCGAGCGGCGCGGCGCGCGGGTTGTCGCCGCGGCGGGCGGGCGCGGCGCCCAGCTCGCCGCCGGGGCGGCGGCGGCGGCCCGGCCCTGGCTCCTATTCCTCCACGCCGACACCCGCCTCGACCCCGGTTGGACGCAGGC
>JADFMW010000197.1 GCA_022563655.1 Pseudomonadota bacterium | reverse complement strand
TCCAAGGCAGCGGGAGGAAGTGATGAGAATGACGTGTGCTCGAAGCCATTGACGTGTTCGGCGTTAAGATCGGCGACTAAGGTTCGCGGGGCCCAGCGCGTCATCATACAAGATGAGGCCGAAATTGCCGACGCTGACGATGGGAAGATTTTACGACATAACCTTCGCGGGAGATTGGACTTCGGGCAGGCCATGCTGTGGGGTCACCGTCGAATCGCGTGGGCCGACTCGTGTGGGCCGACTCGTGTGCGACCAGGTCGGTTGATGCTGGGCGAAAGGGTACTTTGGATTTTCCACGAGTTTGGTTGCGTACTCCTTTCCAGCTAGGTACAATGCTTGCCAGACAGCGCGGTCCGCCCGGCGGGAGCTTCCGCCATTGCGGCCGGTACGCGGTGTATTTCTGGGGCAGAGCCGCCGACGCGATGAGTTCCTTTGTCGAAAGGACCGATATGCCTTTGCTGAATTTGCCGCGAACGTCGCAACGCCTCCTTGCTTATCGCAACAAGCGCCTTTGGTCTCGCTTGGCCATCGAGCCACTGGAGGACCGCCGGCTGCTTTCCGTCGCGGTCAATCTGACCATGACGCTCGAAGCCACGCCGGACTCCGGGCCGGTATGGCGTTTCTACGCCGAGTCGCCGGACGGCAGCGGCTCGAGCCGGGTGACGAAGACCGCGTTGTCGAGCTTCAAGGCGGGCAGCTCGGCGATCACCCGGCGGTCGAGCTCCTTGGCCGCCTTGGCGCGCGCCTTGCTGAGGCGCTTGGCGGCGGCGGTGAACGCGTCGCGCGCCTTGCCGGCGGCCTGGCCGAGGCCGGCGAGCGCCTCGCCGCGATTGTCGAGCGCCGCCAGCGTCTCGCCGAAGCGGTCGCGCAAACCGGCTAGCGAGTCGACGTCGGTTTGGTGCTTGCGCGCCGCCGCGCGCAGCGCGAACAGGCGCTCTTCGAGCCGCTCGAGCCGCTCGGGGTCGGGCGCGAGCTCGCGGCCAGCCAGATCCAGCGCGGCGAGCGCCTCGGCGATCTCGACCGCCGCGCGGTCCAGCGCCTCGACAGTCGCGTCGAGAGCGCCGCCCGTGCGCTCGGCCGCGCGCGTCAGCAGCCGCCCGGCGGAGCGCAAGCGCTCCTCGATGCCGCGGCCCTCGACGAGGTCGGCGAGCGCCGCCTGCAATCCCTCGGCGAGCTTCTCGCCCTGGACCAGGGCGCCGCGCTGGGCCGCCAGCTTGGCCTCCTCGCCCGGCGCGGGCGCCAGCGCATCGAGCTCGGCGACGACGTGGCGCAGGTACTCCTCGTCGCGCCGCGCCTCGTCGAGCTCGGCCTCGGCGGCCGCCAGCGCCTTGGCCGCCGCGCGCCAGCGCCCGTGCGCCGCGGCCACTTCCGCGGTGAGCTCGCCGAGACCGCCGAAGCCGTCGAGGTAGACGCGATGCGTCGCGGGGCTCGACAGCCCGTGCCGATCCGCCTGACCCTGGACCTCGACCAATTGGTCGGCGATCTCGCGCACCACGGCGAGACCGACCGGCTGGTCGTTGACGAAGGCGCGGCTGCGGCCGTCGGCGGTGAGCACGCGGCGCAGCACCAGCGCGCCGTCGGCGGCGAGCCCGCGCTCGTCGATAAGGCTCCACACCGGGTGGTCGCGCGGCGGGTCGAACTCGGCGGCGACCGTGGCCCGCGCCGCGCCGCGCCGCACCAGGCCGCTGTCTCCGCGCGCCCCGAGGGCGAGCCCCAACGCATCGAGCAGGATCGACTTGCCGGCGCCGGTCTCGCCCGTGAGCGCACACAGCCCGGGACCAAGCGTTAGGTCAAGGCGGTCGATCAGCAGGATGTCACGTACGGATAGGCTGACGAACATGGGCCACAACGTACCGCCCGAGCAAACTCAGAACATTGATTTCCACAACCGGGTGATCCATGAGCGCTCGCTCGCCTCGGGCTCCAGGGCCTGACCGTTGAGCAGCGCGTACGAATCCTGGTACCACCTGCCGCCGGGGTAGTTGTGGCCCAGCACCGCCGCCGCGGCCTGCGCCTCCTCGACCACGCCGAGGGCAAGGTAGGACTCGGTCAGACGGTGCAGCGCCTCGGGCACATGGGTCGTCGTCTGGTAGTTCTCGATGACGGCGCGGAAGCGGTTTATGGCCGCTATGTAGGCACCGCCCCGCAGGTAGAAGCGCCCCACGTCCATCTCCTTGCCGGCGAGGTGGTCGCGGGCAAAGTCGATCTTCAGCTTGGCGTCGCGGCCGTAGGCGGTATCCGGATGGCGGCGGACGACCTCATTGAGCGCCGCGAGCGCCAACTCGGTCTTCTTCTGGTCGCGGGCGACATCGGAGATCTGCTCGTAGTAGGAGATAGCCTTGAGGTAGCGAGCGTAGGCCGCGTCGCGATGGCCGGGGTGCAACTGGATGAAGTGCTCGGCGTAGCTGATCGCCTGGTCGTATAGGTTGGCCTGGTAGTACGCGTAGGCGGCCATGAGCTGCGCCCGGGTCGCCCACGGCGAATACGGGTGCTGGCGCTCGACCTCGTCGAAGGCGGCGACGGCGATGGCGATGCGATTGCTGGCGAGGGCGTCCATGCCCTTGTTGTAGAGCTTCTCGACCGATTCCTCGACGTAGACATTCTCATCGGCGCCGACGCAGGCGGCGAGGGCCGCGCCAACCAGCGCCGCCATGGCGACACGGCGCACGCGGCCGAGCCAGCGCTCTCCCGGGGTGCCCCGGCGCAAGCGCCAGGGCCGCTCGGGCGCCTCGAGTTGAAGTAACGGCGGCATTTTCCTGCCGCCATTATATCACCCGCCGATCCCTTTACACAAACCCCGCGGCACCGCGCCGCGCAACGGGCGTAAATGATTGTTCGAAGGTGAAATAGCGCCGCGCGCGCGGCTGGCGCCGGGGCGCCGGGGCGAAAGGTCCGACCACTCAGGCCGCGGCGGCGGCGGCGGCGGCGGCTGGTTTGTGGTCCGGAGCGGCGGGCGCGTTGTCGTCGAGGCTGACCCTGCGCCACGCCTCGGGGTCGGCGAACAGCGCCTCGAGCAGCTTGTGGTTCATGGCGTGGCCCGACGAGACGCCATGCATGTGGGCGAGCAGCGGCCCGCCCGCGAGATAGAGATCGCCGATGCAGTCGAGCGCCTTGTGGCGGACGAACTCGTCTTGGAAACGAAGGCCGTCCGTGTTCACAACCCTGTCGTCGGACAGTACGATGGCGTTTTGCAACGACCCGCCAAGGATAAAGCCGCGGCCCCTCAACTCAGCGACATCCCGCAGGAAGCCGTATGTGCGCGCCCGGCACACGTCACGCTTAAAAACGCCGTCGACGAGCTCGAAGTGACACTTCTGGTGCCCGATCGCCGGGTGGTCGCAGGCGATCTCGAAGCTCACCGAGAAGCCGTCCGAAGGCGACAGCGAGGCCGAGCGCTCGCCATTCGACACCTCGACCGTCTTCAACACCTGAATGGCCTGGCGCGGCACCGGCTGCTCGACGATCCCGGCGCACTCGATAAGGAACACAAACGGCGCCGCGCTGCCGTCCATGATCGGCACCTCGGGCCCGTCGAGCTCGACCACGACGTTGTCGATGCCGAGACCCGCGAACGCCGACATCAGGTGCTCGACCGTCGCCACTTGAAAGCCGTTGCCGTCGCCGAGACTGGTGCACATTTCGGTGGCGCAGACGTTCTTATAGCTCGCCGCCAGCTTCGCGCCGCCGAGGTCGGCGCGCTGAAACACGACGCCAGACCCAGGCTCGGCGGGATGCAAGACCATGCTCACCTTATTGCCGCCGTGCAAGCCGACGCCCGTGCACTCGATCGCGCTGCCGAGAGTTTTCTGTCGGACCATACGAGAGAGAATAATTTTACGAACCCCCATAAATCTGCCGGCTCCGGCCCGGCGGTTTTGCTTCCCCCCACCTCGACACGAACAAAAGAGGTGTGTCCCGACCTTCTAGCAAGCTCTTCTTAAGCGCACAATTCACGTTTTGTTACAGAATGTTACGCACGATATTGCTGCGCACTGTCTTGTCACGCGCGATCTTCTCGTATCCGCACCTTCTCCAGGAGGCATTTTTACTCCTCAGTTGGCCTGCCGGCGGAGGAACGCCGGGATGTCGAGAAGGTCCTCCTCCACCCGCGGCGGCACCAGACGGTCGGCGGCCACGGGCGTCGGCGCCTCGGCCAGCGCATCGGCGGCCCGTTCCCGCTTGGGCCGTAGCTGGCGGGCGCGGCCGGAGCCGGTCACCCGCTCGAACAGTGTCGGGCCACGGCGCCGTTCGGGCGCCGGCCGCGGTCCGTTGGCCATGGCGGCGGCGGCGAACGGCTCGGCCTGGGCCGGTCGCGGCGCATCACCGCCCGGCTCGATGGCGGGCGGTGGAA
>JADFMW010000196.1 GCA_022563655.1 Pseudomonadota bacterium | reverse complement strand
TCCGGACATAGAGCCCAGGAGCTCCCCCATTGGCTACACCATTACAATTGGCACCGGCCCCATGCCGGGATAAAAGGAAATACACCCATCAGCCGATCAGGCTCGGATGTGAACAACCTCATGCGACTCCACAACTAGGCGTCGACGATCTCGGTCAACCAGTCCGCCAGGTCGTCAACGACGACGTCGATGTGGTCGCCGTCGCTGCCCTCTTGCCCCCAGGTCGAGCCGGTGCGCACCCATACCGTGACCATGCCCAGTTCCGCCGCTGGCGCGAGGTTGCGGGCGATGTCGTCGATCATGGCCGCGGCGCGCGGATCGACCGCATGGCGCTCGACCAACGCGGCGTAGGATGCGGGGTCCGGCTTGGCGATATAGCCGGCGTCGCGGATGTCGAAGATGGCGTCGAAGTGGTGGGCGACGCCGAGGCGCGCGATCACTTTCTCGGCGTGGCGGGCGGAGGCGTTGGTAAAGATCAGCTTACGCCCGTCGAGCCGCTCAAGCGCCACGTCGAGCTCGGGGCTGGGCGGCACCCGGCTGACATCGATTTGGTGCACAAAGTCGAGGAAGGCGGTGGGGTCGATGCCGTGGTTGAGCATCAGCCCGCGCAGGGTGGTGCCGTACTCGCTGAAGTAGCTCTTCTGAACCCGCCGTGCCGCCGCCGAGTCGAGGCGGAGCGCCGCCGCGATGAACTCGCCGATCTTGCGGTCGATGAGCTCGAACAAGTTGTGGCGCGCCGAGTACAGCGTGTTGTCGAGATCGAACACCCAGGTGTCGACGTGGCAGAACGGCCGCTCGGACGGACGCGGTTGGGTCATGACCCTAGAGTGGGCCGTGGCCGCGGTATCCGCAAGGGCGTTGATGCGCCTGGCGCGCAGCGGCCGCACCGCGGTCAGCGTGCCCGCGAAACAATTTCTAACAGTTTCTTAAGCAGCCGCCTTCACAATAGCGCGCATACCGCCGCATCCTGCGCCAGATCGCCATCACATGAGGGCCCTTTCCGGGTCGATCGGATCAGGACGGCGACAAGTGGGCGCGTAACCGGGCGGGCGGCAATGTCGGAGCCATCGAGCCACCTCGAGCGTCTCCGCCTCGAACGCGACCGCTTCATCGCCTTCGCGTTCGCCGCAGCCGACGTGCTGCTCGAGCTCGATTCCAAGCACAGAGTTTGCTACGCCGCCGGGGCGACGCGCACGCTTTTCGGCGCCGATGCCAGCAGCCTGCTCGGACGCCGCCTGTTCGAGCGCCTCGCGAAAGAGGACCACGACCGGCTGCGCGCGGCGCTCACCGCGATCCCGACCGGAAACCGTATGCCGACGATCTCGGTACGCCTGCGCGACGAGGCCTTGCCGCCAGTCGCGGTGACCGGCTATTACCTCACGGACTTCGGGGGCCGGTTCTACCTCGCGTTATGCGTCGAGAAGCCCCCGCCGCCGCCCTCGGCGAAGCGCGACGGGGTGACCGGACTGTTCGACACGGGGTCGTTCGGGGCGCTCGTCAGCGATCGCATCCAGTCCGGCAAGGCAAACGGTGCAGAGTGCGATCTGACGCTGTTCGACCTTAACGAGTTCAACTCTTTGCGCGAGCGCATCGACGCCGAGGCGGCGCAGAGCTTCTTCTCCCAGCTCGGCAATACGCTGCGCGCGAGCTCGCTGGACGGCGATTCGGCCGGGCGTTTCGACAATGAAACCTACGGCCTTCTGCACGAGCGTTCGCTCGACGTCGACGGGTTGCGCTCGCAGATCTCGGAATTCGCCCGCAGCATCGACCCCCAAGGGGTCGGTTTTAGCGTTCGCGCCGCCACGCTGAACCTCGAGGAGCAGGGAACGAATAGCCCCGAGAACATCGCAAAGGCGGTGCTGTTCACCATCAACAAGTTCTCGGAGCGGCAAGGCGACGCCTTCACCGTGACCAGCCTGTCGCAGGGCTACGAGTTGATGCTGCGCGATACCGTAGAGCAGATCAACAGGTTCAAGACCATCGTCGACACCGGCAAGTTTGGCGTCGCACTGCAGCCGATCGTCGATCTCGCGACCCGCCAAGTCCACCACTACGAGGCGCTCGTGCGTTTCGACATCCAAGACGGCAGCGCGTCGCCCGCCGGCCTCATCGGCTTTGCCGAAGAGACCGGCATCATCGGCGACCTCGACCTCGCGATGGCGCGGCGGGCGATCGAGATGTTGACCAACGCCGAGAAAAACGGCCAGGACCTTTGCCTGGCGGTCAACCTTTCGGGCCGTTCGCTGAGCAGCCCCGCGTTCATCGAGGCGTTGCTGGCTCTGCTTGGGCGCCATCAGTCGATTCGCCGCAAGCTTTGGTTCGAGATCACCGAATCGGCAAAGATCAAAGACCTCGAAGCCATGAACAATCTCATCCAAACCCTGCGCGCCGCCGGCCACGTCGTATGTCTCGACGACTTCGGCGCGGGGGCCGCCGCGTTCCAATACCTGCGCGCGCTCGAGGTTGACGTGGTGAAAATCGACGGGGTCTACGTGCGCGAGGCGCTGACCAAGCCGAGGGGCAAAGCGTTCCTGAAGGCGATGGTCGGCCTGTGCCGCGACCTCGACATCGCGGTGGTGGCCGAAATGGTCGAGGACGAGAAGACCGTCACGTTCGTGCGCGAATGCGGCGTTCAGTTCGCTCAAGGCCATCTTTTCGGCGCGCCGGTGCTCACGACCGAGCTTCCCCGGGCAAGCAAGCACGTCGAGATCCCGCCGTCCGTTCTACCTCATCTCGCGCAGTCACGGACCGTCCTGGGGTGAGGCGTGGGGTGAGGACGATGGTTCGAGAGGCCGCGTTGATATCGCGCCGCCGTGAAGCCCCGAGGCGGCGGCCATGAAACTGTCTCGACGGCTCGCGACGGTCGCGACGGGAACCGGCGGGAGCGAGCTTCGCCCCCACCGGGGCGTTGGCGCCATCACACCCGGCACCGAGTTGCATCTGGCGAGCGAGGCCGTGCTCGACGGCTTCCCCGGCGTTGCCGTGGTGGCCGACGCAGAGGGGCGGGTGCTCGGGGCGAGCGAGGCGGCGGCGAAGCTCGAGGCCGCGTTCAGCGACGACACAGGCGGGCCGCTTCGGGCCGCGGTCGCGCGCACCCTGGGGGCCGGCTCGCTCTGCGAGTCCATCACTTGTCCCGGCGGTGCGGTGTTCGACCTTGCGTTCCTGCCTCTGGTCGGCGGCGCGGTGCTGGTGATCGGCCGCGAAACGACCCTGGAACACAACTTTCAGAGCACCCTGGTCGAATCGCGCCGGCGCTATAAGGACTTCGTCGAGTGCTCGACCGACTTCGCCTGGGAGACGGGCGCCGACGGCACCTTCATATTCGTCTCGCCGCGCGGCGCCCTGGGGTATACGCCGGTCGACCTGATCGGCCGCAACCCGCAGGACTTGCTGCACCAGCGCCACGACGAGCCGCTGCCCACGCCGTTTCACAGTTCGGTGCCGAGGGAGCGCGCGAGCGTGTGGCTGCGCGCCGCGGACGGCGCGCCCGCCGCGCTCGAGACTTCCTGCGTGCCGCTGTTCGACGAGGCGGGCCGCTGGGCGGGCGCGCGCGGGGTGTGCCGCGACGTCACCGAGGAGCGCGCCAAGGACGAGGCGCTCGACCGGGCCCATCGGCGCGAGCGACTCGTCGCCGGCCTCGTCAACACGATCCGCGAGGAGGTCGATCCCGAGAAGCTTCTTGGACGCGCCGCCAAGGCGACGGCACAGGCCCTCGACGCCGGGTCGTGCTGGATCTACCGGGTGCGACCCGGCGGTGACTTCGACCAGGTCGCGGCGTTCGGCCAGCCGCCCGGCGCCGCGCCGCCCGATGGCCTCGCCGAAGCCACCGCAACCATCGAGGCGGACCTCGGCGGGCTGCGGGTTCTGGCGGCGACGGCGCGCCACCATCACGTCGTCAACGGCGCCATCTGCGTCGCCCGCGAAGCGGCGTGGAGCGAGGACGACGCGGCTCTCATCGCCGCCGTCGCCGAGCACCTCGGCATTGCGATCGAGCAGATCGCCAACCACGAGGAGCTGAAGCAGCTGTCGCGCACCGACGCGCTGACGGGCCTGTTGAACCGTCGCGCCTTCATCGACGAAATCGAACGCCGCCATGCCCATGCGCGCCGCACCGGGCGTCCCGCGGCGTTGCTCTACACCGATCTCGACAACTTCAAGCTCGTCAACGATGTCCACGGCCACCAGCATGGCGATGCCGCGCTGGGGGCATGGGCGACCGTGCTGACCCAACGCACCCGCGCCGGCGATATGGTCGCGAGGCTCGGCGGCGACGAATTCGCGATCTGGCTCGAGGAGACCGGCGAGGCCGACGCCGTGGCCAAGGCGGCCGAGCTGCTCGACGGCAGCGCGTGTCTCGAG
>JADFMW010000018.1 GCA_022563655.1 Pseudomonadota bacterium | reverse complement strand
GGCCGGCGTCAGCCAGATGTCCGATGTAAAAGTTGCTGACCAGCACCAAGGTAAAGGCACTGCATACGCCACACAGCCACCGAAGGATCAGCCAAATGGTGAAATTTTCCGTCACGCCCATTCCCAAGGTGGACATAGCGATGGCGATGAGGGAAAGCCGCAAGCTGATTTTCGGGGCGAAGCGAAGCCTGTTCGCAAATACGGCGCCAAGCCAGTACCCGAGAAAATGGACGGACGCGAGAACACCGCCCTCGGTGATGCTCACCAGCCCGTCGTCCTGCATGAGGGGCAACAAGGGGGTAAAGGCGAAACGGCCGATTCCCATGGCGATCGCCAGCGAAACCAGGCCAACCACGGTAATCCGCAAGATGGACGTTCGCGGTGACATCGCACCCCCTGGCAACGCGCCGTTGCAGAGCTTGCGGACACCGTAGCGCCCGATATATATTTAAAAAAATGAATTAAACTGATATCCGGTTTCTCATATGGAGATATCAATGCGTGGCCCGGACCTTCGATCCCTCGAGATTTTTCGTGCCGTCGCGACCGAGGGAAGCATTTCCAAGGCGGCGCTCAAATTGAATCGGGTGCAGTCCAATATCAGCACCCGCATCAAACAGCTCGAGCGGCAAGTGGATAAAAGCCTGTTTCTGCGCCACAACAGGGGGCTCACCCTAACGCCGGATGGCCACCTGCTTTTGTCGTACGCGGAACGTCTGCTTCAATTGTCGATGGAGGCTTCGGAAGCCCTGAACGGGGGTAAGCCGAGCGGCGTCTTTCGCATTGGTACGATGGAAAGTACGGCGGCCGCGCGATTGCCCGAAGTTCTCTCTCGATACCATGAACTCTATCCGGATGTTCAAATCGTGCTGGAAACGGGCACCGCCGGAGGGTTGATCGACCGTCTGTTAAACTACGATATCGAAATTGCCTTCGTGGCCGAGCCGGTGTCCTTCGACCGGGTCAGCACGCAGCCCGTGTTCGAGGAACAACTGATCCTCGTGGCTCCAAAATCCTTTCCGCCGCTAAAGAACCCGCGCGACATCAGCGGCAAGACGGTCGTAGGGTTCGAAGCGGGCTGCGCCTATCGCCGTTATCTCGAGGACTGGCTGCTGGAAGCCGGAATAGTCCCGGGCAGCCTCATGGCGGTGAGCTCCTATCTTGCTATTTTCGCCTGCGTCTCGGCCGGTACGGGCTACACGCCGTGGTGCCACAATCCGTTCTCGACCTCGTATCCACAAAGGGGCAGTTCCAGCGTTACTCCCTGCCGGACAATCTATCTCGAATCAAGACATTGCTGGCGTGGCGTTCAGACTACAAGTCCGCAAAATTGGACGCCTTAAAGGAACTGCTGCCCGTCTGCTAGGTTTGGCCCGCCATCAGACCTTCAGATCGCGGATATACGCGGCGAGCGCGTCGCCGGCCTCGCGGTGGCGGCGCTGGGCCTGGTCGAGTCGCTCGACGATGGTTTCCAAGGCGTTCTCCTGATCGCCGAGCTTCTGCAGGTAGCGCTGGAAAAGCGTCGAGTCACGCTGCACACGGGCGAGGTTGTCGCGAATGCGATCTTGATCCTCGTAGATCCTCTTCCGTTCGCCCTCGAGTTGCCCGATCCGGAGCTTGTGCCTCTCGACCATCTTTTGCAGCTCGGCCAGCCTCTCGAACGCGCGGCGCACTGCGGGCTGCAAGCCTCCCGTGGTGGCGTAGGCGACGATCTGAGGCAGCTTGAGCGAGGCGATGCCGATGGACTGGACGATCGGGCGTTCGACCGTCACGGGCACCGTCTTTTCGCTCCCCGGCGCGAGATCGAGCCCGATCCGATAATGGCGGGCCGTGAGAACGACGTCGTCCTCGTCGGGCACAACGAGCTTCCAGTCGGGGCGGCGCGGATGGTCGATCAGCACGGCGCGGGCCTCGCGGGCGGGCCCCTTGATACGGTAGACGGTGGTCTGGCGGTGAAGCCGGGTCAGGCGGAAGACGCCGCGGCTGATCGTGCCGCTGGCGATGCGTTTCGTCGTCTCGACCTCCCTGCTGATCAGTGTCTTCTGATCGACCGCAAAGCTGACCAGCCTGTCGTCGCCCGCCGGCAAGGTCGCCAGACGGGCGTCGCCGATGAAGCTGACCGCGCCAGCCTCGCCAGTCGCACCGGTCTCGCCCGAGCGCTCGTAAAGAGTGAGGACGCCGGGCGGCAGGCCCGTCGCGCCGTCGTTTTCCAGGCGCACCGCGGCGAGGGGATGGCGGTCGTGGGCTTGGGGCTGGTAATGGGCGATCCGCCGCGTGGGCATTTCGCGGTTGACGATGGCAACCACGAGCGAGTGCCCCGACTCGACGCTCACGGGGTCCGCCACGCGGAATACCACCTGCGTCGTTGCCTCCTCGCTTTCGGCCGCCGTCATCGTCGCGACGGCGCCCGGCGCAGCGGCCTCGGCCTCCGACATCGGAGCGGCCGCAAACCTCTCTTGCCGATCCTGTGCCAGCGCACGCATGGCACCGAGCGCCCGCGAGCGAGGCTGTTCGCTCTTGGCCGCCGCTGCGACCTTGGCCCTGCCGCGCACCGCCCCCGTGTCGGGCCGCGGCAGCACGCGGCCCAGGACCTCGACGGGAACCTCGGGCCTGGCGACGTAGTAGGCCGTGTAGAGCGCCTGGCGGAATGTCACGGGGTTGCCCGATACGACCGTGAGCTCGACGTCGCGCCAGTCGTAGCCGCTCATGTTCTCGATCACCGCCCAACCCTGCAGAAGGCCGTGCCGCGCGTCGCGGTCGGCCGGCAGGATCAGGCGGTAAGCCGTCTTCCACAGCGGTGTTTCGACGACGTACCCGACGCGCACCGTGCGTTTTCCCTCGCCCTTGGTCTCGATCGTGAGCGCGCGCCGATCATGGGCGCGATAGGCAACGATCGCCGCCAGCGCCTGATCGACCTGGCCCTGGAGCTCGGGGTCGACGAACTGGATCGAATCGGCCTCCTCGAGCACGAGTTGCTGCAGCCCTTGGTCGGTTATCAGGCTAACCCGATGGCGCGTGATGGTGCCGCCGCCGTCGGGAAGCTGGGTCACTTCCGGCGTGACTCGCAACAGGCGGCCCCGGAGCTGGCGCGGTCCGGTGACGCGAACCTCGGCGCCCTGCAATGCGTTCAGCAGCGCCTCGCCCGATTCGAGAGCGTCGCCCGTGAACGACAGATCGCGGAAGATCTGCTCGAGCGGTTTCCGGCCGGGCAGCCTGATCGTGCCGACGGCGCCGCGGTCGTCAAAGACCACAATGCTCTTGAGAACGTCATCGACTTGGTCCAGGCGGACGTCGAGCACGAGTTCGGCGTTGCCTTCGACGACCGCCTCGTGCTCGAAGTAGCCGACCCCGCCGGTCGAGAGCATCACCCGCTTGAGAACCAACTCCGCCGCGCCCGCCGCCGGAGCGCCCGGCAGCCACACGGCGAAGGCGACCGTAAGAGCACAGGCGATGGCGACGGGCTGATTCCGCACGAGGTTCGTGGTCATCGTCCCATCCCCGGTTTGGTGTAGGTCGTAACGGATCGAGCCCCTTATACTAGGACAATCTATGACTACTCTACGCCTCGCTGAGGAGCTGGATCAGGCTGGTGCAGTCCCGGCGGCCACCGCCGCGCGCCTGGAGGCGGGCGTAGTGTTGATCGACCAATGCGGTCAGCGGCAGGAGCGCTCCGTTGCCGCGGGCCTCCGCGAGACAGATGCCGAGGTCCTTGCGCATCCAGTCGACGGCGAAGCCGAAATCGAACTTGCCCTCGAGCATGGTGCTGGCGCGGTTTTCCATCTGCCACGACTGGACCGCGCCCTTGGAGATGACGTCGATCACGCGGTTGGCGTCGAGGCCCGCGCGCAGGGCGAAGTTCAGCCCCTCGGCGAGGCCCTGGATGATGCCGACGCCGCAGATCTGGTTGACCATCTTGGTCAGCTGGCCGGCGCCGACCGGCCCCATGAGCGTGACCGCGCGGGCGTAGCACTCCATCGCCGGCCGGGCGCGCTCGAAGGCCGCCTCGTCGCCGCCGACCATGATCGTGAGGACGCCTCCTTCGGCGCCGAGCTGACCGCCCGAGATCGGCGCGTCGAGGAAGCCGAGGCCGCGCTCGCTTCCCGCCGCGGCGAGCTCGCGCGCGACCTCGGCCGAGGCCGTCGTGTGGTCGGCGAGGATCGCGCCCTTGTCCATGCCGGCGAAGGCGCCGTTGCCGCCTTGGACGACCTGGCGCAAATCGTCGTCGTTGCCGACGCAGGCGAACACGATCTCGGCGCCGGCGGCCGCCTTCGCGGGCGTCTCGGCGGCGCGGCCGCCGTGCTTGGCCGTCCAGGCCTCGGCCTTGGCTCGGGTGCGGTTGTAGACCGCCACCTCGTGGCCGGCCGCGGCGAGGTGCCCGGCCATGGGAAACCCCATGTTGCCCAGGCCGATGAACGCGAGCTTCATCGTCGTTGTCCCCTACCCTATCCGTTGCAGCGTTGGTTACAAGGCGCCGAGCACCTTGCGCAGCGTCTCGCAGATCTCGTCGACGTGGCTGCGATCGGCGATCAGCGGCGGCGACAGGAGTAGCGCGTCGCCGGTGGCCTTGACCAGCAAGCCGGCCTCGTAGAGCCGGCGCAGGGCCTCGGCGCCGCGCTCGCCCGGGGCCGAGCCTGGGGCCAGTTCGACGGCGGCGAGCAGACCGTAACCGCGAATGTCGGTGATCGCCGGTATGCCCTCGAGCGCGAAGATCGAGTCGAGGAAATAGGGCGAAAGCTCCCCGGCGCGCTCGAACAGCCCTTCGTCGCGGTAGATGTCGAGCGCGGCGAGGCTGGCGGCGACGGCCACCGGGCACGCCGAGTAGGTGTAGCCGTGGAACAGCTCGATCGTGCCGTCCGGCGCGGCGTTGACGATGGTCTCGTAGATGTCGTCGCGCACCGCGACGGCGCCCATCGGCAGGTTGCCGTTGGTCAGCGCCTTGGCCATGGTGATCATGTCGGGCACGACCTCGAAGCTGTCCGCGGCGAACGGCTTGCCGGTGCGCCCGAAGCCGGTGATCACCTCGTCGAAAATGAGCAGGATGCCGTGCCGGTCGCAGATCTCGCGCAAGCGCCCGAGGTAGCCCTTGGGCGGCACGATGCAGCCGACCGAGCCGGCGATCGGCTCGACCACGCAGGCGGCGATGTTGTCGGCGCCGTGGAGATCGACGAGGCGCTGGAGGTCGTCGGCGAGCTCGGCCCCCGCCTCGGGCTGGCCCTTGCTGAAGCGCTGCTCGGGCAGCCACGTGTGGCGCATGTGGACCACCCCGGGCAGGCCGAGGCCGAAGGCCTCGCGGTTCCTCACCATGCCCGAGATCGAAATGCCGCCGAAGTTGACGCCGTGGTAGGCGCGCTCGCGCCCTACGAAACGCATGCGCTGGCCCTCGCCGCGCGCGCGGTGGTAGGCGAGGCTGATCTTGAGCGCCGAATCGATCGCCTCGGAGCCCGAGTTGCCGTAGAAGATATAGTTGAGGTCGTCGGGCAGGATCGCCGCCAGCCGCCGCGACAGCTCGAACGCGCCGGGATGGCCGAACTGGAACGGCGGGCTGTAGTCGATCTCGGTGAATTGCCGCGCGACGGCGTCGGCGATCTCGCGCCGGCCATGGCCCGCGGCGACGCAGAACAGGCCGGAGGAGCCGTCGAGAACCCGCTCGCCCTGGTGGTTCCAGTAGTACATCCCCTCGGCGCGCACGAACAGCTTGGGGTTTTGCTTGAAGCTCCGGTTCGCGGTGAACGGCATCCAGTAGTTTTCCAGAGTGTTCGCGGCGTAGTGCATTCGGCGTTCCCCCATCCTGCGCGAGTCGCTCGGCTGGCCGGATGTTACCATACCGCGGCGCCGGGCGCGCCAAGCCGTTCGGGAAAAAAAAGAGGGCCGCGACAAGCGCGGCCCTCGTGAAGGTCTGCGTCGCGCGATGCGCGATCAGAAGTCCATGCCGCCGGGCGGGCCACCGGGCATGGCGTCCTTCTTTTCGGGCTTCTCGGCGACCATGGCCTCGGTGGTGACCAGCAGGCCGGCGACCGAGGCCGCGTCCTGCAGCGCGATGCGCACCACCTTGGTCGGGTCGACGATGCCGGCCTTGAACATGTCGACGTACTTCTCTTCCTGGGCGTCGAACCCACGCCTGGGGTCCTTGCCGTCGAGCAGCTTGCCGGCCACGACCGCGCCGTCGACGCCGGTGTTCTCGGCAATCTGGCGCACCGGCATCTCCAGCGCGCGGCGCACGATGTCGATGCCGACCTTCTGGTCGGAGTTGGGCGGATTGAGCTTCTTGAGCACCCGCGTCGCATACAAGAGCGCCACGCCGCCGCCGGCGACGATGCCCTCTTCGACCGCCGCACGCGTCGAATTCAGCGCGTCCTCGACCAGGTCCTTGCGCTCCTTGACTTCGACCTCGGTCGCCGCGCCGACCTTCACGACAGCGACGCCGCCGGCCAGCTTCGCCAGCCGCTCCTGCAGCTTCTCGCGGTCGTAGTCCGACGTCGTATCATCGATCTGCGCCCGGATCTGACTGCAGCGGCCCTGGATCTCCTTCTTCTTGCCGGCGCCGCCAATGATGGTCGTGTTCTCCTTGGTCAGCTCCACCCTCTTGGCGGTGCCGAGCATGTCGAGGGTGACGTTCTCGAGCTTGACGCCGAGGTCCTCGCTGATGACCTGGCCGCCGGTGAGAACCGCGATGTCCTCGAGCATGGCCTTGCGGCGGTCGCCGAAGCCCGGCGCCTTCACCGCCGCCACCTTGAGACCGCCGCGCAGCTTGTTGACCACCATCGTGGCCAACGCCTCGCCCTCGACGTCCTCGGCGATCACCAGAAGCGGCCGGGCCGACTGCACCACGGTCTCGAGAATGGGCAGGAACGACTGCAGTCCCGAGAGCTTTTTCTCGTGAATCAGAATGTACGGGTTGTCGAGCTCGGTGAGCATCTTGTCGGCGTTGGTGATGAAGTACGGCGACAGATAGCCGCGGTCGAACTGCATGCCCTCGACGACCTCGAGCTCGGTCTCGATGCCCTTCGCCTCCTCGACCGTGATCACGCCCTCCTTGCCGGCTTTCTGCATCGCCTGGGAGATCATTTCGCCGATCTCGCGCTCGCCGTTGGCCGAGATCGTGCCCACTTGGGTGATCTCGTCCGCGGTCGAAATCTTCTTGCTGCGCTTCTTGAGGTCCTCGACCACCGCCGTGACCGCCAGGTCGATACCGCGCTTGAGATCCATCGGGTTCATGCCCGCGGCCACGGCCTTCATGCCCTCTTTCACGATCGCCTGCGCCAGCACGGTCGCCGTCGTCGTGCCGTCGCCGGCCTCGTCATTGGTCTTGCTTGCCACCTCGCGCACCATCTGGGCGCCCATGTTCTCGAACTTGTCCGAAAGTTCGATCTCCTTGGCCACTGCAACACCGTCCTTGGTGATGCGCGGCGCGCCGAACGACTTGTCGAGAACCACGCACCGGCCCTTGGGACCGAGCGTTATCCTGACCGCGTCGGCGAGAACGTCGATGCCCCGCAGCATTCGCGTGCGGGCGTCGGCGCCGAACTTAATCTCTTTCGCTGCCATCTCTTAACCCCTTACTTAAGAACGCCCATGATGTCCGACTCCTTCATGATCAACAGCTCCTCGTCGTCGATCTTGACTTCGGTGCCGGACCACTTGCCGAACAGAATCCGATCGCCCGCCTTGACATCCAGCGGATGAATCTTGCCGTCCTCGCCGCGCGCCCCGGGACCCGCCGACACCACCTCGCCCTGCATCGGCTTTTCCTTCACCGTGTCAGGGATGATGATGCCGCTTTTCGTCATCTCATCTTCCTCTAGGCGCCTGACCAGAACACGGTCGTGCAAAGGTCGAAACTTCATGCGTAACTCTCCGTCAATCGATGGGGGGAAACCAGTTTGGGATGCGCTGTTAGCACATCCCGCTGGTGAGTGCTAAAGATATATGAAACCGCGCCTGAAGTGTCAAATAATTTCAACGCGTCGCGCGCCGGCGCTCGAAACGAGCCGCGTTGGCGGCGTCGAGTCCGACCCGCAGGTGCACCGAGAGGCCGTCGTCGACCCGGCTCAGCACCTCGCCGTGGTCGTACAGCCAGGCGATGGCGGCGCCGTCGTCCAGCGCGACGGTCAGATCGACGATCTTCCTGTCCGCCGCGAGTCGTGCGTCGAGCGCCTCGAGCAGTCCGTCGCAGCCCTCGCCGGTCGCCGCCGACAGCGGCACCCGCTTCGGGTCGCGGCGACCGAGGTTCACCAGCCGCCGGCGCTCGTCGGGGTCGATCAGGTCGAGCTTGTTGAAGGCCTCGATCAGCCCCTCGTCAACCGCCTCGTCGAGGTCCAACTCGCGCAGCACCGTGTGCACGTCGTCACGCTGCGCCGAGTTTTCCGGATGGGAGATGTCGCGGACGTGGACGATGACGTCGGCCTCGCGCACCTCCTCGAGGGTGGCGCGGAACGCGGCGACGAGACTGACCGGCAGGTCCGAGATGAAGCCCACCGTGTCGGAGAGGATGATGCGGCGGCCCGACGGCAGGGTGACGCCCCTGAGCGTCGGGTCGAGGGTGGCGAACAGCTTGTCCGCGGTGTCGACGGTGGCCCCGGTGATACGGTTGAACAAGGTCGACTTGCCGGCGTTGGTGTAGCCGACCAACGCCACCACCGGGTACGGCACGCGCTGGCGCGCCCGGCGGTGGAGGCCGCGGGTGCGGGCGACGCCTTCGAGGGCGCGCCGAATGCGCATGATGCGATCGCCGATCTGGCGGCGGTCGACCTCGATCTGGGATTCGCCCGGGCCGCCGAAGAAACCGAAGCCGCCGCGCTGGCGCTCGAGGTGGGTCCACGAACGAACCAGCCGGCTGCGTTGATAGCTCAGCGCCGCCAGCTCCACCTGGAGCGCGCCTTCACGGGTCCGCGCCCGCTCCCCGAAAATTTCGAGGATCAGCCCGGTGCGGTCGATCACCTTGCAGTTCCATGCCCGCTCCAGGTTGCGCTGCTGCACCGGCGTGAGGGGGCCGTCGACGACCACCACGCCGATCGCCTCGGCGGCGATACGCTCCCCCAGCTGCCCCACCGTGCCGCTGCCGAACAGCGTCGCCGGGCGCGGCGCGGGCAGCGCGAGAACCTCGGCGCCGACCACATCGAGCGAGATCGCCTCGGCCAACCTGGTCGCCTCGGCGAGGCGGCTGTGCGCCGAGCGCCGCTGTGCCTTGCCGCTACGGCGCGGATGCAGGACGAGCGCGCGCCATGGCCGCGGAGCGGCGCCGTCGACGCGGCCTTTGTTCCTGTCAGTCGGCGTCCTCGGCCTCCTTCGAGGGCTCGTATAGCTGGATGACGGCGGCCGGCATCACCGTCGATATGGCGTGCTTGTAGACAAGCTGCAAATGGCCGTCCCGGCGCAGCAGCACGGAAAAGTTGTCGAACCAGCTGATGACCCCTTGCAGCTTCACGCCGTTGATCAGGAAAACGGTGACGGGAAGCTTGTTTTTGCGCACGTGATTCAGGAACACGTCCTGGACGTTCTGTGATTTTTCGGTGGGCATTTTTGTCCTCTTTTCTCTCCGATAAAGAGTTTCTTATTACCCGGCGCCTGGCTTCGGCCCCACCGGCGCCGCATTCACTATATCAGGAGAACGGTCGAACCCGATCAACCCATGGGCCTGCCATCTACAAAATAATGCGTCAAAACCGCCGCACAAGCTCCACAAGCTCCGTGCAGCTAGCGAAGCGCCAACCGGAGCCCCCGAGGTTCACCTCAACGCCGGTCTCGACGGCGCCGCGCACGACGATGGGCAGGCAGCCCGACGCCACGGCGCATTCGACGTCGATCGGGTGGTCGCCCACCAGCCAAACGTCGGGACCGGCGGCGACGCCGCTGCCCTCGAGCGCGAGGTCGACCGCGGCCCGGGCGGGCTTGTCCGCCTTGGCGTCGGCGGCCCCGACCACCCGGCCGAAGCTGCGCCCCCAGCCGAGGTGTTCAACCTCGCGGCGCAGGTAGGCGCCGTTCTTGTTGCTGACCACCCCGAGGTAGACACCGGCGGCGTTCAACGCCTCGAGCAGAGCGGCGGCCCCCGGCTGCGGCCGCACGTGTTCGAGATGGCGGGCGGCGTAACTCGCATAGAACACATCGCTTGCCTCGCGCCAGCGGGCGCCGAACAGTTCCGGGAACGAATCGCGCATCGACTTGGCGACGCACCGGCACGCCTTGTCGTAGCTCCACGGCGCCAG
The DNA here is from genome assembly GCA_022563655.1 of Pseudomonadota bacterium. Classification (GTDB taxonomy): domain Bacteria; phylum Pseudomonadota; class Alphaproteobacteria; order JAAXGF01; family JAAXGF01; genus JADFMW01. Next base: position 9,855 of record JADFMW010000018.1, on the reverse strand, counting down.
CCCGAATGCCTCGAGCGTGTGATTGAGCGCGAGGTGGATGGCGCCGAAAGAATCGACGAGGGTGTTGTCCCAGTCGAACAGCACGGCGCGCGGGCGGCTCAGTCGCACGACTCGGTCTCACCACGGGCGTACGCCAAGTACAGACCCAGCAGGCGCCGGCTGGTCTCGCCGGGTTCGCCGTTGCCGATGACGGCATCGTCGATCTGCGTGACCGGCCTCAGCAGGTTGGTGGTGCTGGTCATGAACGCTTCGCGCGCCGCCTTTGCCTCGTCGACGCTAAACGCCCTCTCCACGACGTCGACGCCGGCCCCGTGGGCGAGACGGATCAGGGTTTGGCGGGTGATGCCGCCGAGGATCGCGTTGTCCAGCGGCCGCGTCACGACGCAGCCGTCGCGGGCCAGGATCCAGGCGTTGGTGGAGCTGCCCTCGGTGATATGGCCGTCGTCGTCGACCATCCACGTCTCATAAGCGCCAGACTCGATCGCCTGCTGCTTGGCGAGCACGTTGGGCAGCAGCGAGACCGACTTGATGTCGCAACGGCGCCAGCGAATATCCGGCGCCGTGATCACCTTCGCGCCCGGGATGGCGTCCGGGTCGGGCGGCATGGTCGCGCGCCGCGCGGTGACCACCAGCGCCGGCCGCACGCCGCGCGGGAAAGCATGGTCGCGACGGGCGGCGCCGCGGGTTATCTGAAGGTAGATCATGCCGTCATGGACGCTGTTGCGCCGCATGGTTTCGGCCAGCACGACGCGAAGCGGCCGCCGCGCCATCGGCATCGCCATGTCGAGCTCCGTAAGCGAGCGCTCCAGGCGATCGAGGTGCGGCTCGCCGTCGACCAAACGTCCGCCGACCACCGCGATCACCTCGTAGACGCCGTCGGCGAACTGATAGCCCCGATCCTCGATGTGGACCCGAGCCTCCATGTGCGGGACGTAGCGCCCGTTGACGTAGGCTATGCGCGACATCGCATCCTCACTCGTTCATCGTCTCCAGAACATGGGCATCAGCAACGCCAGCACGGCGACAAACTCCACCCGCCCGAGCAGCATTCCCAGGCAGACGACCCATTTTGTCACGCCGGGCAATGCCGCGTAACTCGCCTCGGGCCCGGCGACCAGCGACAGCCCGGCGCCGCTATTGGTCAGCGTCGCCAGCGCCATCGTCACCGCACCCCGAGCGTCGAGCCCCAGCCCGGCGAGAACGATGGCTAACGCCGCAAAGCTGGCAAAAAAAAGCGCAAAAAAGCTCCACAACGCCTGTACCTCGGACTCGGACACGGTCTGCGCGCCGTAGCGGATACGCACCACCCCGTGGGGATGAGAGAGCCGCGCCAGCTCGCGACGGCCCTGCTTGATGGCGAGAAAGACGCGCATCAGCTTGACCCCGCCGGCGGTCGATCCGCTCGATCCACCGATCAACATCAGGGCGAGGAAGAGAATGGGCAAGGCCGTTGGCCAAGGCTCGGCGATACCGGTGACGAAGCCGGTGGTGGTGAACGTCGAGACCACGGCGAACGCCCCGTGACGCAGGGCGTCGGCGCCGCCGACCGCGCTTTGCCCCGCCAGCACGTAGGCCGCCCACAGCGCCGCGAGCACCGCCACGGCGAGCAACGCATGACTCTCGGCGTCGCCGCGAAGCACCCTGGGCCGGCCGTGCAACAACGCCCAGAAAAGGGTGAAGTTCATCGCTCCGGCCAGCATGAACACGATCAGCACGGCTTCGATCGAGGCGCTGTCGAAGGCGCCGAGCGCCGCATCGCGGGTGCTGAACCCGCCCGTCGACAGGGTGCTCAGCGCGTGACCGAAGGCGTCGAACCCGGGCATCCCCGCGGCCCACAGCGCCCCCGCGCAAGCCAGCGTGAGGCCGGCGTAAACCCAGCTCAAGGCCAGCGCCGAGCGCCGCGCGCGCGCGCCTAGCGTGGCATGATCGCCGTGCGGCATGGCGCTGCGGAACACCTGCATCCCGCCGACTCCCAGCATCGGCAGCACCGACACCGCGAGCACGATCGTTCCCAGCCCGCCCAGCCACTGCAGCCAGGCGCGCCAGAACAACACGCCGCGGCCCTGGGTATCGAGCCCCGAGATCACCGTGGCGCCCGTGGTGGTGAGGCCCGAAAGCGCCTCGAAGAACGCATCGGTCGGCGTCAGGACGGGGTCGGCGACGAGAAAGAAGAACGGAACGGCGCCGAACAGGGCGAGTAAAGGCCAGGCAACGACCACCACCAGGAAATTGCCGCGGAGCTGAACTCGCCGTTCCGCCCCCTGGGTGGCGAATATCATGCCGATGGCGATGAACAGCGTCACCGATGCGGTGGCGATGAAGACGCTCGCCGCCGTCGTCTCCCCATAGCCCAGCCCCACGGCGGCGGGCGCCAGCATGCTCGCCGCGAACGCGGCGAGCAGCCGGCCGAGGAACGCGATGACCGCCGCGTACGACAAGCAGGGGGTCCCCCGTTCCGCCGCCGCCTAGAAGAAGTCCAGGCGAACCGAGAACAACTTCTCGACTTTCTTCACCAGGCCGCCGGCGGCGAGGATGATCACCCGGTCGTTGGCGCGCACGACGCTGTCGCCGCGCGGCATGATGACGGAATCGCCGCGCACGATGGCGCCGACGATGATTCCCGGCGGCAGCTTGATCTCGCGCAGCGGCGTGCCCACCAGCGGCGAGGTTTCGAGCGCCTCGGCTTCGATCAGCTCGGCGAGCCCCTCGCGAATGCTGTGTACGGCGCGGATACGGCCGCGGCGGACGTGCTGCAAGATCGTCGACACGGTGACGTCGCGCGGGCTGACCACGACGTCTATTCCGAGCGAGGCGATGAGCGGCCCGTAAGACGTGTTGTTGATCAGCGTCACCGCGCGCTTGGTGCCGTAGCGTTTGGCGAGCAGGGAAGAGAGGATGTTCACCTCGTCGTCGTTGGAGACGGCGACGATGGTCTCGGCGTCGGCGACGTTCGCTTCCAAGAGGATTTCGTGGTCGAGCGCGCTGCCATGGAGGACTACGCCCCGCGACAGCAGGTTGGCGACCTGTTCGGCCCGGGCCTCGTCGATCTCGATGAGCTTATGGTTGACGCCCGGGTGGTGCTGCTCGATCTCCAGGGCGATAAACAGTCCAATGTTGCCGCCGCCCACGGTGATGATGCGGCGCGCCTCTTTTTCCTCGTGGCCGAACGCCGCCAGCGCGCGCTCCATGTGGTTGGTGTCGGTGGCGAAGTAGACATCGTCGCCGGGAAGCATTTGTTCGTCGCCGCTGGCAACGATCATGTGGTCGTCGCGAATGATGCCGACGACGAAAATGTTGAGGTCGGGAAATAGCTCGGTGAGTTGACGCAACGGGGTGTTGATCACGGGGCACTCGCTCGTGCAGCGCACCCCCACCACCCGGACCTTGTCATCCGCGAATGGGATCATGTCGATCGCGCCGGGAACCTGAAGCCGGCGGATGACCGCCCGCGCGACCTCGATCTCGGGCGAAATAATCACGTCGATGGGCATGTTGTCGCGGCTGAACAGGTCCCGCCACATGGGCTTCAGGTAACTCTGGTGGCGCACCCGAGCGATCTTTGTCGGGACTTTGAATATCGAGTGGCACACCTGGCACGCCACCATGTTGACCTCGTCGGCGAAGGTCACGGCAATGACCATGTCGGAGTCGGCAGCCCCGGCCTGTTCGAGCATGTCCGGGTGGGAGGCGAAGCCCTCAAGCGCCTTGACGTCGAGCGAATCTCTGATCTTGCGAACCAGTTCGGGGCGCTGGTCGATGACGGTGACGTCGTTGTTTTCGCTGGCGAGGTGACGGGCGATATTGTAACCGACCTGCCCGGCGCCGCAGATGACGACCTTCATCGCCGGGCTGTTTTTCGTGTACGGCGGGTTCTGGTCTTTCTCCCGCCACGCTTGCGTCCCTCTTTGCCGTCGATGATCCCCAGGGCCTTGAGCTTGCGGTGCAACGCCGAACGCTCCATGTGGACGAAGGCGGCGGCGCGCGAGATGTTGCCGCCGAAACGCACGAGCTGAGCCGCAAGATAATGCCGCTCGAAGACCTCGCGCGCATCACGCAGCGGCATCCCCATGATTTCGACCGAACCGTTGCTCTGAAGCATCGGCGGCGCGGTGGCCGTCAGGTCGGCGGGAAGCATCTCGGCGCGAATCGGGCCGCGGGGGCTGCGTGGCGCCATGATGAGCAGCCATTCGACGAGATTTCGTAGCTGGCGCGCGTTGCCCGGCCACTCGCAGCTCTGGAGCGCCATGAGGGCATGATCGTCGATTTCGCGCTCAGGCAGCCCGGCGGATTCGGCGGCGCGCGCCATGAAGTAACGGGCGAGATCGGGGATGTCGTCGCGGCGCTCGCTCAGCGCAGGCACGTCGATCGGCACGACGTTGAGGCGGTAATAAAGTCCCTCGCGGAAGCGCCCGGCGGAGATCTCGGCGCGCAAGTTGCGGTTCGTCGCCGCGAGGATACGCACATCGACCTCGACCCGCCGTCCGCCGCCCACCCGCGTGAATGCCTGCTCTTGCAGGAAACGAAGGATCTTTCCCTGGGTCACGAGGGGCATATCGCTGACTTCGTCGAGTAACAGCGTGCCCCCGTCCGCCTGCTCGAAGATGCCGACCTTGCCGGGGCTGCCGATTCCCAAGCCGCCGGGCTCGACGCCGAACAGCTCGCTCTCCATGTGCTCGGGCGCCATGGTGGCGGCGTTCAGCACCACGAACGGACCTTCGGATCGACGCGACGACAAGTGCAGTTGGCGAGCCACCACCTCCTTTCCGGAACCCGGTGGACCGACAATCAGCACCCGGCTGCTGGCAGGCGCCACCAGATCGATCGTCGCGCGCACTTGATTGATCGCTTTCGAGTTGCCGATCAGTTCGGCGTCGGTGCCGGCGCGCACGCGCAGCTCTTCGATCTCGCGCCTGAGCCGCGCCGCTTCGATCGCGCGTTCGATGACAAGCAGCAGCCTGTCGGCCTGGAACGGCTTCTCGATGAAGTCGTATGCGCCGTTCTTGATTGCGCTCACCGCCGTCTCGATCGTGCCGTGACCGCTGATCACCACCACGGGAAGCGCCGGGTGGTCGCGCTTGACGATATTGAGAATTTCGAGGCCGTCGAGCTTGCTGCCCTGAAGCCAGATGTCGAGAATCAAGAGAGCTGGCAAGCGTGACTGGATTTCCGACAGGGTCTCGTCGCTATTACCGGCCTCGCGCGTGTGGTAGCCCTCGTCCTTGAGGACGCCGGCGATCAGCAAGCGAATATCGGCCTCGTCGTCGACGACCAGAATATCATGCGTCATGTGACACTACCTTCCTCGACCGCGACGCGGTGGAGCTCGTTGCCGGCTTGTGGGCGCTGACATCGAAAACCAGCCGCACGCATGCGCCACCGTCGCTACCGTCCTCGAGCACCAGTTCTCCCGAGTGATCTTCCATGATCTTCTTGACGATCGCCAGCCCGAGACCGGTGCCCTTGGAGCGGGTTGTGACATAGGGCTCGACGAGCCGGTCACGCATCTCGACGGGAAGGCCGCTGCCGTTGTCGTGCACCTCGATGATCACCTGCTCGCCGGTCGCCTCGATATTCATCCGCACCTTGCCCACCTCGAGCTCGCCGTCGCCGGACGGCTTGCGGTCCTCGATCGATTCGACCGCGTTGCGCAGCACGTTGGCCAGCATCTGGACGATCTGGCGACCGTCGCAGCGCAGCATCACGGGGGCGTCCGGGAAGTTCTCGACAAACTCGATTCCGGGGTGCGCGACCTCCATGAGATCGATCGCTTGGCGCACCAGTCCGACCAATTCCTCGGAGTTGAACGCCGGCGCCGGCATGCGGGCGAAGGCCGAGAATTCGTCGACCATGCGGCGGATGTCGCCGACCTGACGGACGATCGTGTCGGTACAGGTGTTGAAAACCTCGGGATCGCTCTTGATCTCCTTGCCATACTTGCGCTTGATCCGCTCGGCGGAGAGCTGGATCGGGGTCAGCGGGTTCTTGATCTCGTGCGCGATGCGCCGGGCAACGTCGGCCCAGGCGGCGGTGCGCTGGGCCGCGAGCAGCTCGGTGATGTCGTCGAAGGTGACGACGAAGCCTTCGAGCTCGGCGCCCAGCCGCTCGGCGCCGATGCGCACCAACAAGGTGCGCGTGCGGCGGCCACGCACGACCATGATCTGCGCCTGGGCACCGCGCTCTGGGCGCTGCAACGCCTTCTCCATCAAAGCGCCCATCTCCGGCACCGCGTCGGCAAGCTTACGGCCGATCCACTCATCGGCGCGGCTCGACAACAGCACCAGGGCAGAGCGGTTGGGGAGTTCGATGCGCCCCTGGGAATCGAGGCCGATGACCCCGGCCGAGACGCCCGAGAGCACCGATTCGGTAAACCGGCGCCGGGCGTCAAGCTGACGGTTGGCCTCGATCAGCTCGCGGCGTTGGTTCTCGACCTCGTCGGTCATGCGGTTGAAGCCACGGCTCAGGATACCGATCTCATCGTCGGCCGGGCCCTCGGCAACGCGGACCGTAAGGTCGCCGGAGCGCACCCGTTCAGCGGCGGCCACCAGGTTGCTGATCGGCCGCACGATCTGGGTGGCGAAGTTGAGGCCCACCCAGACGGCGGCGAGCAGCAACAGCAGCATAACGACGCCGAAGATCAGCGTGAAGGTGGTCTGGATTTCCAATCGTTCGCCCTGCAGCCGCTCGTACTCGGAGACGGCGCTCTGGGTGCGCTCCATGTAGCCGATGGCGCGGGGATCGATGAAGCGGCCGACGAAGAGGTAGGTGTTGACGTAGGCTCCGAGCCGGACCAGCGCGCGCACGCGATCGTCGTTCTCGGTGGTGATAATGACCACTTCACCGCTATTCGCCTTTTCCATCGATTCCCACGGCAGCGGCTCGAAGAGCAGCGAGAAGGTCAGCCCGGTGCGCCCGAGGACGCGGCCGTCGCGGCGAAACACCATGATCTCGGTAAGCCCGCGCAACGCCGCCTGGGTGGCCAGGAACCTGTTGAACCGGGCGGAGTTGTCGATCAGCGCCGCGCGCGAGCGGTTCACGTCATTGGCCAGCGCCAGGGCATCGGCGCCGATGACCTTGCGGTGCTCGTCGAGGTATGCCTCGGCAACCGCCAGCGATCCATCGATCGCGGTGCGGATCCGCTCGCTGAACCACGACTCGATGCCGAAGTTGAGGTACAGGAGCGAAAACAGCGTCACCATGAGCGCCGGGGCGACGGCGACAACGCTGAACAGCGTCACCAGCCGGATGTGCAGGCGCGCCCCGGCCAAGCCGCGGCGGCGTTCGAGCCACAGCCGCACGAGACGGAGCACCACGACGACGCTGAGCAACAGAACCAGGACGAGATCGACGAACAGCAGGATGCGCACCGTCACCGGGTCGGGCCCGAACGGTCCCGATCCCGTCAGCGCGCCGTAGGTCCCCGCGCCCGAGGCCAGCGCCGCGACCGTGAGGGCGACGGCCAGCCTGCGCGACATCCCGGCGCGGGCCACCGACCGGGCGAGCCGGCTCCACAGCGGCGACAGCGTGGACGACGTCTCGGTTACCATGGCTCAGGTGCCTCGACCGCTGCCGCGAACGATGGGGATGTCGAGCTCGCGGATCTTCTTGCGCAAGGTGTTGCGGTTGATGCCGAGCACGCGCGCCGCCTTGAGCTGATTGCTGCGCGTGGCCTCGAGCGTAAGGGCGATCAACGGGCGTTCGATCTCGCGCACCACGCGGTCGTAGAGGCCGGCCGAGGGCAGCCCGTCCTTGTGCGCGGCGAAGTACTGCCGCAGGTGGCTCTCGATCGTGGCCTCCAGCCCCTCCGACGGCTCCGCATCCGAGGGCGCGGGCGTCGCGCCGTCGAACAGCTCCGAATCGATGGCGTCGACGCCGATCACGTCTTCCGAATACAGCACCGCAAGGCGGCGGACAAGGTTCTCGAGCTCGCGCACGTTGCCCGGCCAAGGATAGGAGCAAAACCGCTTCATCGCCGCCGCATCGAGGCTCTTGGCGGGCAGTCCCTCGGCCTGGGCGAGGGCGAAAAAGTGGCGCGTGAGCATCGGGATGTCCTCGCCCCGCTCGCGCAACGGCGGCAGGCGTATCGACACCACGTTGATGCGGTAGAACAGGTCGTCGCGGAACAGCCCCTGCTTGACGAGCAGCCGCAGGTCACGATGGGTCGCGGCGATAATGCGCGCGTCGGAACGCACCGGCACGCGCCCGCCGATCCGGGTGTACTCGCCTTGCTGCAGAACGCGCAACAGTCGCGTTTGCGCCTCGAACGGCATGTCGCCGATCTCGTCGAGGAACAGCGTGCCGCCCTGGGCCTGCTCGAAGCGGCCGTAGTGACGCGCGTGGGCGCCGGTGAAGGCCCCCTTCTCGTGGCCGAACAACTCGCTTTCGATCAGCGTGCGGGGCATGGCCGCCATGTTGATCGCGACGAATGAACCCGTGCGCCGCTTGCCGTAGTCGTGCAAGGCGCGCGCGACGAGTTCCTTGCCGGTGCCAGATTCGCCGAGGATCAACACGCTCGCATCCGTTGGTGCCACTAACTCGATTTGTTGCAGTACGTTCTTCAGCGAAGGGCTTTGCCCGACAATGTCGCCGAATGCATGCGCTTCGAGAAGCTCGTCGCGCAAATAGTCTCGCTCCAGTTCGAGTTGTTGTTTCAGTTGCGCGATTTCTTCGAACGCGCGCGCATTTGCAATCGCCGCCGCCGCGTGGTCGGCGATCATCCGCATCCAAGTCAGGTTTTCTTCACCGAGGCAAGCACGAGTGAAAACAGCAAGCACGCCGAGCACTTCGCCCTGATGTATCAGCGGTTGGCCGCCAAGAGCGCGGATACCTTCCGCCTCTGCCCAGTCGGGTCGCGCCAACCATTGCGGGTTGGTCGCGATATTTGGCACCTCGATCGGCTCGCCCGTGGAAGCGATTTTTCCAACCTTTCGCACTCCAAATGGAAAACGACGGAAAAAGCCGTCGAGATTTGTCCACTCCTCGCCGTTCACCTTTGAGCTACCCGCACTGGCAACCAAATGGAGACAGGAAGTTCGGTCGAGACATTGATCACGCATGTGACAAGTCGTGCAGATGTCTCCCGGTGCCACTAACCAGATTCGCGTCAGAGCAACTTCTGGTTGGCTGGCGAGCCGATCGACAACCAACTTCAGAACCGTATCCACCGACCGCTCTTGCGACATGTCCAGCAGCAGGCGCTTCAGAAGGGCAACGTCAGTCGGGCAAAGTGGCGAGGCTTCCATTGCGAGAATCGTAAACGACATTTCGTGAAAACACAACGAAATATTGATGACTTACGAGATGTCGTTCCTGTCCTGTTCCTTGGTAATCGATGTAAGTCATGTATATGAAATACTTTGAAAATTTCGAAATGAATTGGCACGAAGTCTGCATTATGGCAACGACAATTGAAAGCAAAACCAAACAACTGAGCAGGAGGAGAACGATGAGTAACGCAATTCAATTCACCGACGCCAATTTCCAAAGTGAAGTGCTCGAGAGCGATCAACCTGTGTTGGTCGATTTCTGGGCTGCCTGGTGCGGACCGTGCCGCGCGGTGGGTCCGACAATCGAAGAGCTGGCCAAGCAGTACGACGGCACCGTCAAAGTCGGCAAGCTGAACATTGACGAGAACCCGCAAGCACCAAGCGACTTCGGGATCAGCTCGATCCCGGCCGTGCTGCTGTTCAAGGACGGCAAAGTCGTCGAGACGTTGGTCGGCGTGCAACCCAAGGAGCGCTACGAGGCGGCCCTCGGGCGTGTAGCCGCTTGACGTTGAATTTCCGTGCCCCTGGTGGCTTTTGCCGTGTGAACGCAGCCGCCAGCCCGAAACCCAAGCACACAGGAAAGGAATATGAC
>JADFMW010000017.1 GCA_022563655.1 Pseudomonadota bacterium | reverse complement strand
TTTTCGCCCAGGGTGAAGGCGTCCGGGTCGGTCATCCTGATGCGCAGCTGGCCGTCGCTGTTCTCCAGATCGGTAAGCAGATTGTTGAGGCCGCGCACCAGATTTTCGCCGCGGCTGTCGATGGTTTCCCGCAGGACCACGGGATTGGTCAGGGCGAAGTTGCTGGGCGCCATGGAATCGGCGAACTGACGGGTATAGAACTCGACCTTCTTGGCGGTCTTGTCGTCGAGGCCGTCGATATCGCCGACCGTCGACTGCATCCAGCGGGCGGTCAACAGGTAGGACTGCTTGATGTAATCAAACAGGAAATTGTCGTCCCACTCGGCGGATTTGAAGCGGCGGTCATCTTTTGCCGGCTCGATGACGGGCTCGCTCGCCTGCCCCATGATGCGCTGGGTGGTGTTCCGCCACAGGGCCATATAGTCCTGCCACAGGCCCATCTGCGCGGCCATCATCTTGCCCGGATCGGCCATCATGCGGCGGGTCATCTCGAAGAAGGCCTCGCCGATCTTGCCCGGATCGGCCATGCCGGCGCCGCCCTGCTGGCGGGACAGGAACGCGGCGACGATGCGTTGGCTGCGCGCGGCGATGTCGGCAATATCGGGATGATTATTGCCGGCACCTGGTGCCTCGGATTGGCTGCTCGACTGCTTGGCCATGGAACCTCTCATTTTCGGGCGCGGCCCGCGGTTGTCCGGAGGGGCGCGGCGCGCCGGGTGGTGGATTTCGTCTGTGTATCGATGCTTTAAGCCCGCCGCCAAATCGGCTAAGCTGTCCGCCGCGCTTTTATAGTGTGGTTCGCTTAATTTTGCACTGCACAATAATCATGTTTTGTGACAAAAAGGCTGAAGGTTCCCATGAGGAGCACTTCCAGCGGGCATAGGGGGCATGTGGATCGATATGGCAAAGCTTGAACGTCGGGCCGGGGAGGGCCCAAGGGGCCGACGCGGCGGACAAGGCGGACATTCCGCAAGCCGCATGGTTATCGCCCTGGCGGCGATGTTTGCCCTGTCGGCATGTTCCAGCGTGCCCGATTACGCCAATCCGGTTGAATGGTATAACAGCACCGTCGATTTCTTCGACGATGACGCGCCGCCGCCGTTGCCCCTCGAGGATGTTCCCGGCGCCAACGAGCCCTTCCCGGAGCTCTCGAATACGCCCGAGCCGCCGTTGCGCGAAATCGAATTGGCGACTCTCGATTCGGTTAGCGAGGGGCTCGTCGCCGACCGCGCCAACGCCCAGTATACCGATCAGCTCGCCCGCGCGAGCACCGAGAGCGCCCTTGCCGAGCCGCCGACCTTCCAGCAGACCGGGCTGCCGCCTATCCCGGCGCTGCAACCGAGCACGGTGACGCCGCTGCCGCGGTATGAATCGCTGACCCGGCAGACCGCGCTTCCGCCCGCTCCCGTGCCGGCGACGCCCCTGCAGCCCAGGGCTGTCGATCGGGGTATCGACGTCAAGACCATGTTCGCCAACCTGTTCACTTCCTCGGGTCCGCGCGGGACGGCGCCGGCCGCATCGGCATCGGCGTTTACGGCTTCGGCCTTGCCGGGCAGCGGGCTGGCCGTCGGCTCGGCGCCGCTCTTCGGCTCCAACAAGGCGGCGGTGATTTACTTCGCTATCGGCTCGGCGCGCATCGACAAGGAAGGTCGCGCAGCGCTCCACAAGCTCGCCGATTACCATAAGCAGAGTGGCGGCACCCTGCGGGTTGTCGGCCATGCGTCGAACCGGACGAAGGAATTATCGGCGGAGAACCGCGAACTGGTCAATTTCGATATTTCCTTCAAGCGCGCGCGCGCCGTCGCCGACGAATTGATCCGCCGCGGCGTGGCGCCTGACAAGCTTGAGATCAGCGCCAGGTCCGACAGCGTGCCGGTCTATCAGGAATGGATGCCGTCGGGCGAGGCGGGCAATCGCCGGGCCGAGGTTTATATCGAATTCTGAATTCTCCGTCCGGCAACATAGAGAATCTTCGGCGTCACGGCGCAGAGTTGAGAAACCCATGGATTTGAAAATCGGCATCGCCGGTCTCGGCACGGTCGGCCTCGGCGTCATCGAGCTGCTTGCCGAGCGCGCCGCCCTGCTTGTCGAGCGCTGCGGCCGACGGATCGTCGTGACGGCGGTGTCGTCGCGCGACCGTCACCGTGATCGCGGCGTCGATATAGGCGCCATGCAATGGTTCGACGACCCCCGCGTCATGGCCGCCGACGCCGATGTGGATGTGATCGTCGAACTTATCGGCGGCTCGGGCGGCGTCGCGCTCGATGTCTGCAACGCCGCCATAGCCGCCGGCAAGCCCGTGGTCACCGCCAACAAGGCGATGATCGCCCATCACGGCGCCGCCCTCGCCGAAGCCGCCGAGGCGGCCGGGGTATCGCTTGGTTACGAGGCGGCGGTCGCCGGCGGCATCCCCATCGTCAAGGCGCTCCGCGAAGGGCTCGCCGGAAATCGTATCGAGCGCGTCTACGGCATTCTCAACGGCACCTGCAATTATATCTTGAGCGCCATGTCCGATAACGGCAGCGACTTCGACGATGTTCTGGCCGAAGCGCAACGGCTGGGCTATGCCGAGGCCGATCCGAGCTTCGATATCGATGGCATCGACGCCGCTCATAAGATCGCCATCCTCGCCAGCCTGGCCTTCGGGACCGTGCCGAATCTCGCGGGGGTTCATACCGAGGGGATCAGCCGCATCACCTCCCTGGACACCACCTACGCCGCCGAACTCGGCTATCGCATCAAGCTGTTGGGCGTGGCGAATATGACCGACCATGGCCTCGAGCAACGGGTGCATCCCTGCATGGTCCCCCAGGCGGCGCAGATCGCCCAGATCGAGGGCGTGTTCAACGCGGTGGTCACCGAGGGCGATTTCGTCGATCGCACCATGTTCTGCGGCCGCGGCGCCGGCGCGGGCCCGACGGCATCGGCGGTGGTCGCGGATCTCGTCGATGTGGCGCGCGGCAATGTGCTGCCGACTTTCGGGGTGCCGGCCGGGCAACTCCGCCACGTCCAGGCGGCCTCCATGGCGCGTCATGTCGGGGCCTATTACATTCGTCTCCGCGTGATCGACCAGCCCGGCGTGATGGCCGATGTGACGGCCGCCCTGGGTGACGCCCAGGTGTCGGTGAAGGCGCTGATACAACACAGCCATGATCTTGGCGACGGCGCCTCGGTGGTGCTGACCACCCATGAGACAGGGGAAGCTTCGATGCTTCAGGCATTGAAAGTAATCGCCGCCCTGGATACGGTTCTCGAAGCCCCCTGCATGATACGCATCGAACAATTATAGGACTCACCGGTTATGGCCAAGGACGGCGCGTTGGATCGAAATCTTTCGCTCGAAGCGGTGCGAGTCACCGAAGCCGCGGCGATCGCCTCTATCGCCTGGATGGGACGCGGCGACGAGCATGCCGCCGATCAGGCCGCCGTCGACGCCATGCGGACAGCCCTCAACGGCCTCGATATCGACGGCACCGTGGTCATCGGGGAAGGCGAGCGCGACGAGGCGCCGATGCTGTTCATCGGTGAAAAGGTCGGCACCGGCAAGGGGCCCAAGGTCGACCTCGCGCTCGACCCGCTCGAAGGAACGACGATCTGCGCCACCGGCGGGTCCAACGCGCTGGCCGTCCTCGCGATGGCCGAGGACGGCGGCTTCCTGCACGCGCCGGACATCTACATGGACAAGATCGCCGTCGGCGGCGGCCTGCCCGATGGCGTCGTCGATCTCGACGAGGAGCCCGGGCGCAACCTCGTCAACCTGGCCCGCGCCCGCGGCTGCGAGGTCTCCGACCTGGTGGTGATGATTCTCGATCGGCCGCGCCACGAGGAGTTGATCGCCAAGGTGCGCGAGGCCGGCGCGCGTATCCGCCTGATCCGGGACGGCGACGTCGCCGGCGTGATCGCCACCACCCGGCCGGAGACCAACATCGACATCTATATCGGCATCGGCGGCGCGCCCGAGGGGGTGCTGGCGGCGGCGGCGCTGCAGTGCGTCGGCGGCCAGATGATGGCCCGCCTCGTCTTCGGCAAGGACGCGGAGCGCGCGCGGTCGCGCCGAATGGGGCTTGCCGAGCCCGACCGCAAGTTCACCCTCGACGGCCTCGCCCACGGCGACATCATGTTCGCCGCCACCGGTGTGACCGGGGGTTGGATGCTCAAGGGCGTCCACCGCACGCCCGGCGGCATCGCGACGCAGTCGCTTGTCCTGCGCTCGAAGACGGGCACTGTCCGCGTCATCGACGCCGTGCACAGCATGGAGCGCAAACCGATGCTCGAGGGCGAAGCCCGCTGGCCGGACTGATGGACGCCGTTCTCGGCGTCGAGCGGTCGGTCAGCGGACGGCGCTGGCGCTCCCGCCTCGCCGACGCCCGCGCCGGGCTGGCGCTGGCGCAGCGGCTGGGGGCGCCGGAGATCGTCGGCCGCGTGCTCGCGGCGCGGGGCGTCGCCGCCGAGAGCGCCGAGAGCTTCCTCAACCCCACCCTCAAGGCGATGCTGCCCGACCCCTCGCGCCTCGCCGACATGGACACGGCGGTCGGCCGTCTCGTGCGCGCGGTAAAGCACGGCGAGACGGTTGTGGTATACGGCGATTACGACGTCGACGGCGCCACCGCGGCGGCGCTGCTCAAGCGCTACCTCGATGCCGTCGGCGCCGCCGCGCGCATCTACGTGCCCGACCGCTTGCGCGAAGGGTACGGGCCCAACGCGCCGGCGCTGCTGCGGCTCAAGGCCGAAGGCGCGGCCGTGGTGGTCACCGTGGACTGCGGCGTCACCGCGTTCGAGCCGCTCGCGGCCGCCGCCAAAGCCGGGCTCGACGTGATCGTCGTCGACCATCACATCGCCGAGCCGCGGCTTCCCGAAGCGGTCGCCGTGGTCGACGCCAACCGCATCGACGATACCTCGGGCTGCGGCGAACTCGCCGCCGTCGGCGTCGCCTATCTGCTGGTCGTCGGGCTCAACCGGGCCCTGCGCGCCGAGGGCTGGTTCGCCTCCCGGCCCGAGCCGGACCTGCGCCGCGCGCTCGACCTCGTCGCCCTTGGCACGGTCTGCGACATGGTGCCGCTCACCGGCGTCAACCGGGCGCTGGTTCGGCAGGGGTTCAAGGTGATGGCGCACCGCACCAACCTGGGCCTTGCCACCCTGGCCGACGTCGCCGGCGTCGACCAGCGGCCGGGCACCTATCACGCCGCCTTCGTCCTCGGCCCGCGGATCAACGCCGGCGGGCGCGTGGGCGAGGCCAGCCTCGGCGCCCGGCTGCTGGCAACCGATGATGTGGAGGAGGCGAGGGCGCTCGCCTGCCGGCTCGATGAGCTCAACACCGAGCGGCGCAGGATCGAGGCGGTGGTCGAGGCGGCGGCGGCGCGCCAGATCGAAGACTCCGAGGGCGAGCCTGGTCCGCCTGGTCCGCCTAGTCCGGTGGTGTTCGCGGTGGGCGAGGGCTGGCACCCCGGCGTCATCGGCATCGTGGCCGGCCGGCTCAGCCGGCGCCTGTTCCGACCGGCGTTCGTGGTTGCTCTCGCCGCCGGTGTCGGCAAAGGGTCGGGGCGGTCGATCCCCGGCGTCGACATCGGCGCCGCGGTGATCGCCGCGCGTCAGGCGGGCCTGTTGATCGACGGCGGCGGCCATCCGGCGGCGGCCGGGCTCACGGTCGCCGCCGACCGCGTCGCGGAGCTGCGCGAGTTCCTGACCGCGCGCCTTGGCCCCGCCGTCGCCGTGCACGGGGTGGGCCCGAGCCTCGGCATCGACGGCGCCATCGCGCCGCGGGCGGCGACGCCCGAGCTCGTCGAGCTCCTCGATCGCGTCGGCCCGTTCGGCGTCGGCAACGCCGAGCCGCGATTTGCCGTGGCCGGCAGCCGGGTGGTGCGCGCCGACGTGGTCGGCGAGCGCCACGTGCGCTGCATCCTTGCCGACGACCACGGCGGCCGGCTCAACGCCATCGCCTTCCGCAGCCTCGAGACGCCGGTGGGGCCGGCGTTGCTCAACGCCGCGGGCCGGGCGCTGCACGTCGCCGGCCACCTGCGCGCCGATTCGTGGCGCGGCCGCGAGCGGGTCCAGATGTTCATCGAAGACGTCGCGCCGGCCGGCCTCTAACCGGCGCCGGTCGTCTGGAACAGGCCGGAGGGCAAACCGGAACACGCACGATTAGGCGGCGATGATGTTCGCGCCGGCGACGCGGCGCAAAGGCGTGGACGAGTATTGTGAGCATCTGCTAACGAGGGATCTCGCCGCCAACACATCGAGGAACTGGTGATGAAAGACAAACCCACTGTGCTTGTTACACGGAGGTTGCCGCAGGCCGTAGAGGATCGGCTGCGGCGCGACTACGAGCCACGGCTCAACCCCGAGGACCGGTTCTACAGCAGCGACGAGCTGATCGAGCGCGCCCAAGGCGCCGACGCGCTTCTGCCCTGTCACACCGAGGACCTCTCCGCCGAGGTGATCGCGCGGCTGCCCGACAGCGTGCGCGCCATCGCCAACTTTTCCGTCGGCGTCGACCACGTCGACCTGGAGGCGGCGAAAGCCCGCGGCATCATCGTCACCAACACCCCCGACGTGCTCAGCGACGCCACCGCCGAGATCGCCATGATGCTGATGCTGGGCGCGGCCCGCCGGGCCAGCGAGGGCGAGCGGCTGGTGCGCGCCGGGGAGTGGCGCACGTGGAGCCCGACGTTCATGGTCGGCATCCAGGTCACCGGCAAGCGCCTCGGCATCATCGGCATGGGGCGGGTCGGCCTGGTGGTCGCGCGGCGCGCCCGCGGCTTCGACATGGAGGTCCACTACCAAGACGTCCGGCGCCACGCCGCCTCGCTCGAGGCGGGCGCGGTCTACCACGAGACGATCGAGGACCTGCTGCCGATTTGCGACTTCCTGTCGATCCACTGCCCGGCGATGCCGCAAACCCGTCACCTCATCAACGAGAAGACCATCGCGCTGCTGCCCGATGGCGCGGTCGTGGTCAACGCTGCGCGCGGCACCATCGTCGACGACGAGGCGCTGATCGCCGCGCTCCGCTCCGGCAAGCTCGCCGCCGCCGGGCTCGACGTCTACAACAACGAACCCGACATCAACCCCGCCTACAGGGAGCTTACCAATACCTTCCTGTTGCCTCACATCGGCAGCGCGACGCGCGAGACGCGCGACGCCATGGGTTTCCGCGCGCTTGACAACCTCGACGCCATCCGCGCCGGGCGCGAGCCGCGCGACCGGGTGGCCTGAACGCGGGTGCTCTCGGGCGGCGAGACGGGCGAATTCCGCGGCGCGCGCCGCCGGATCGGCGCCTCGGCGCGCGGACACAGAGCCGTGAGGTTTCGCGAAAAGGGTTGCGCCGCGGCGGTAAATGAGAGAGGGTGCCGTCCTTGGCCGTCCATTCAGTACGGACGGGCAACAGTGAATGATGACTGCAGGGGCGGCGCCCGGCCGGAGCGGGAGGGAGGTTTCGAAGTCTGTTCCCTCACGTGAGACGGTAGCAGTCTGCTGCGTCCCGCCCTGCTATAACCGAAATAGGGAGGATGAGTTTATGAGCGTGAAAATCACGGAAGACATCAAGACGACGAAGGGGAGGGGCCGTCGCAGGTTCCTTAAGGGCGCCGCAGCAACGGCTGCCGGTGGTGCGGCCGTAATCGCGTTTCCGCAGGTTTCGCGGGCCCAGACGGTGACGCTGAAGATGCAGTCGTCGTGGGGCGCCACGAGCCCGTTCCAGGACATGGCCAAGCAATATGTCGAGCGCGTCGAGGCGATGTCCGGCGGCCGCCTGAAGATTGACCTCTTGCCCTCCGGCTCCGTGGTCAAGGCGTTCCAGGTGCAGGACGCGGTCCACAAGGGCGTGCTCGACGCGGCGCACACGGTGACCGCGTACTGGTACTCCAAGAACAAGGCGGCGTCGCTGTTCGGCACCGGCCCGGTGTTCGGCTGCAACGCCCCGCAGATCCTGGCGTGGATTCACTTCGGCGGCGGCAAGGAGCTCCTGGTCGAGCTGCAGCGTGACATCCTCAAGCTGAACGTGCTCAGCTTCTTCGCCATGCCGATGCCGACCCAGCCCCTGGGCTGGTTCAAGTTCCACGTCACCAGTCTCGATCAGTTGAAGGGCCTCAAGTACCGGACGGTCGGCTTGGCCACGGACATCATGCAGGGCTTGGGGATGAAGGTGACCCAGCTTCCCGGCGGCGAGATCATGCCGGCGCTGGAGAAGGGCGTCATCGAGGCGTTCGAGTTCAACAACCCGACCGCCGACAGCCGGTTCGGCGCCCAGGACGTGTCGAAGGACTATCACATGGGCAGCTACCACCAGGCGGCCGAGTTCTTCGAGCTCATCTTCAACAAGGACACGTTCAACGGCCTGTCGAAAGAGCATCAGGCAATCATCGAGTACGGCGCCGAGGCGGCCAACACGGCCAACTACGGCTGGGCCATGGACCAGTACTCCAAGGACCTCCAGTGGCTCATGGAGCCGCCGCAAAACGTCAACGTCTGGCGCACCGGCGAGGATATCTTGAAGGCCGAGCTCGACTCCTGGGACAGGGTCCTCAAGAAACTCAACAAGGATCCGTTCTTCAAGAAGGTGGTCGACAGTCAGAAGGTCTGGTCGAAGCGGGTCGCGTTCTACGACATCGTCAACGCGGCCGACTACAAGCTCGCCTACGACCACTACTTCCCGGGTGCGCTGCCGTTCTAAGGCGGCACCCGCGGGGGTAATACGAATTCCGGAAGCAAACCGGGGCGGCGCGTGACAGCGCCGCCCCACCCACGTTAGACACCAGATAAATCCTCCGAGAAGGCCTCTCGATGGTCCGGTTCATTCTCCTCGTCGATAGATTCACCGGCTGGATCGGCAAGGCGTTCGCGTGGTGCATCCTGCTCCTGACCTTCGGCGTCGCCTATGAGGTCTTCGTGCGCTATGCGATGCGCGACCCGACCTCGTGGGCTTTCGACTTGAGTTACATGATGTACGGTTCGCTGTTCATGATGGCGGGGGCATACACGCTGGCCCGCGATGGACACGTGCGCGGCGACGTTCTGTTTCGCCTGTGGCGGCCGAAAGTCCAGGCGACCGTCGAGTTGACCCTTTATATAATTTTCTTTTTCCCGGGCATCCTGGCGCTGGTCTTCGCGGGGGCTGATTACGCCAGCGAGTCCTGGTCGTACAACTACGGTACCGGGGAGGTGAGCATCAATAGCCCGGCCAACGTTCCCATCTCCCAGTTCAAGACGGTCCTTCCCGTCGCGGCGTCGCTGCTGCTGCTCCAAGGGATAGCTCAGGTCTGCCGTTGCATCGTCTGCCTCAGGACCGGCGAGTGGCCGATGCATCTCGAGGACGTCGAGGAGTTGGACATCGTCCTCGCGCAGCAGCACGAGGATGAGATGCGGGCCCAAGAGGCCCTCGGCGCCGGAGAGGGCGACAAATGACCGACCCCCAGATCGCCGTCATCCAGCTGAGTCTCTTCATCGTATCGATTCTGCTCGGCTTCCCGATCTGGATCACCCTGATGGCGATGGCGGTCTTCTTCGGCTACTACGCCTATTACGACGCCGACCGGATGCAGAACCTGCTCGACAACCGGGTCTTCGATCTCCTGGTCAACCAGACCTATTCGGTGATGGCCAACGACGTGTTGGTGGCGGTGCCGTTGTTCCTGTTCATGGGCTACATCGTCGAACGCGCCAACCTGGTCGATCGGCTGTTCTTCACGCTCCAGCTCGGGGCACGGCACATGCCGGGGTCGATGGCCATCGCGGCGCTGGTCACGTGCACCCTGTTCGCGACCGCGTCGGGCATCATCGGCGCCGTGGTGACGCTGATGGGGCTGTTGGCTTTTCCGGCGATGTTGAAGGCGCGCTACGATACCAGCTTCTCGGCCGGCGTCATTTGCGCCGGCGGCTGCCTCGGCATCCTGATCCCGCCTTCGATCATGCTGATCGTCTATGCGGCGGCCGCGAGCATGTCGGTGGTGCGCCTTTATGCCGCCGCCATACTGCCCGGATTCATGCTGGCCGGCCTTTATGTCATTTACGTCATCGGCCGCGCCTGGCTCAACCCGAAGCTCGCGCCCAAACCGCGGCAGGAAGATATCGACGAGATGTTGGGAAAGGGCAACATCATCATCATGATGATGACGTCGTTCTTCCCGCTGGCGTTCCTCATCCTGGCGGTTTTGGGCGCCATTCTCTTCGGCCTCGCGACGCCGACGGAGGCGGCTTCGATGGGCGCCGGGGGCGGCATCGTCCTCGCCGCCGGCTACCGCATCGCAGCGATCCGGTCGGGAGACACGACGCCGGATTGGGTGGTCGCGAGCAATCCTCACCCCCCGTATAATCAGTGGCACTACGCTATCGGCGTCGGCGCGATCACCACGGTCGTGCTCTACGTGAGCTATTTTGCTCTCCGGATTCTCGCCAACTGGATTTTCGATGTGCCGTTGCAGACGGCGCGCACCCTTCCCTTTGCCCCCGGCGTCAGCGTCGCGATCGCCTTCGCCATTGCCGCGGCGGTCCGGTTCGACGACGGCCAGTGGCCGTTGCTCAGGGTTCTACAACCCAATGGGCCGGCGCTGCGGCCGCTTTTTGCGTATGGCGGCAAGGCGGCGCTCGTCGGTCTCGGTATCGGCGCCATCTATTTGGTCATGTTCGCGGTCCTCGGTCTCGGCGAGCGCTTCGCCGAACATGAAGTAAGCTGGTGGGCGTTCGACATCGGATTCTTCGTGGCGACCATAGGCTACATGGGTTGGTGGGGCATCGATAAACCGGCCTTGAAGGAATCCGTCTATCTCACGGTCCGCACCGCGGCGATGGTGTGCTGGCTGTTCGTCGGTTCGTGGACGTTCTCCTCCGTGTTCGCCTATCTTGGCGGCCAGGGTCTGATCGAGGATTTCGTGCTCAGTTTGGACCTCTCTCCGGTCATGTTCCTGATCCTCGCCCAGCTCATCATCTTCTTCCTGGGCTGGCCGCTGGAATGGTCGGAGATCATCATCATCTTCGTCCCCATCTTCCTGCCGCTGTTGCCTCACTTCGGCATCGATCCGTTGTTCTTTGGCATCCTGGTGGCGCTCAACCTGCAGACCTCGTTCCTGACGCCGCCCATGGCGATGGCGGCGTATTATCTCAAGGGCGTGGCGCCGCCGCACATCCGGCTCATCACGATCTTCAAGGGCTGCATGCCGTTCCTGTCGATGGTCTTCCTCGCCATGTTCCTCGTCTACATGTTCCCGCAGATCATCCTGTGGCTGCCTAAGCTCGTGTACGGCGGGTAAGCGGCGGTCGATCTCGACGCTGCAATCGGACCAGATAGAGTGACCACGGACCTCGCGGAAATGGATGCCCTTGCCGCGATAGCGGAGATCAAGGGCGGCGCGATCAAGTCGATCGACCTGATCGAGGCCTGTCTGGCGCGGATCGCCGAGACCGACGACAAGATCCAGGCCTGGGCGCACTTCGATCCGGAGTTTGCGCGGGCACAGGCGCGCGCCTGCGACGAGTTCCGCGCGGCTGGCCATGACGTGGGCCCCCTCCATGGGGTTCCGGTCGGCGTCAAGGACATCTTCGACACGCGTGAATTCCTGACAGAAAACGGCACCGTCCTGGATGTTGGCCGCCAGCCGACCGAGGATTGCACGGTGGTGAGCCTGCTCAAGGAGGCCGGCGCCGTCATCATGGGCAAGACGGTGACAACCGAGCTCGCCGTCTACCATCCGGGCAAGACCGCCAATCCACACGATCCCGAGCGCACTCCCGGAGGGTCCTCGAGCGGGTCCGCGGCCGCGGTGGCGGCGCACATGGTCCCCCTTGCCATCGGCACCCAGACCAACGGTTCAACCATCCGGCCGGCGTCGTACTGCGGGGTCTACGGTTTCAAGCCGACCCATGGCCGGATTTCGCGCCACGGCGTTCTCGTGCAATCCCTGCGCCTGGACCAGGTGGGCCTCTTCGCGCGTTCGGTCGCCGACGTTGCATTGATGGCCGAATCGCTCATGGCCTACGACTCGAGGGACCTGGACATGCGGCCGACGAGCCGCCCCCGCCTCGTCGAAACTGTGGCCGCGGGCCCACCGGTGCCCCCCATGATCGGCTTCGTCAAGACGCCGGTCTGGGATCAGGCCGAGGAGACGACGAAGGAGGCCTTTGCGGAGCTCACCGACGCGCTCGGGGAGAGCTGCGACGAGGTCGACCTACCGGAGCCTTTCGATGCGATGGTCGAGCTTCACCGAACCATAATGAATGCGGACCTGGCGAAGAGCTTTGCGCCCTATTACGCGCGCGGCAAGGACGAGTTGAGCGCCGTTCTGCGCAAAATGATCGAAAGCGGCCAGGAGGTCAGCGCCGTCGACTACAACCGGGCCGCCGACTGGATGGGCGTCCTGAACGCCGGTCTGGAGCGCCTTTTCGAGCGCTACGACGCGATTCTGACGCCGGCCGCCACGGGTGAAGCGCCTGCCGGGCTCGACTCGACGGGCAGCCCGGTGTTTTGTACGCTCTGGACCTACTGCGGCACGCCGTCGGTGACGTTGCCCCTCATGGAGGGCCCGAACGGTTTGCCCCTCGGCGTGCAACTGGTCGGACCCCGCGGCGACGACGCAAGGCTGCTCAGGACGGCCGCCTGGCTGGTGCAACGGGTTTTGGACGAAAACCCGGAACCAGGCTCGGCTTGAACTCGACGGGATCGTTGCTCTAAGAACGCGCCACCACGGAATCGAGGGACGGAAGACAGATGCTCGACAGGATTTTCGCCATTATCGGATTTCTTGCGCTCATCGCGTTCATGGGGGTGGTGACGATGTTCGTGATGGAGCCCGACCTCTGGATCGTCACCATCCTCGTGCTCTGCATCGGCATCGCGTTCGTCTGGCAAGATCTCAAGGCTGGCGACAACCAAAGCGAGCGCGAGGAAGGCGGCGGATCCGAGAGCTGATTGCCGCGCCCGGCCGGGCAGGCCGGTGCCTCGCATTATCGTATCCGCGACCGCCATGGCGAGCAGTGACCTCGTACAAGCGATACGAGACCCATGACCCTCTTTCCCGGTTTCACGCGAACCCGCGTCGCGACCCAAGGCGCCGAGATCAACCTCGTCCACGGCGGCGAGGGACCGCCGGTGCTGCTGCTGCACGGCTACCCCCAGACGCATGTCATGTGGCATGCGGTCGCGCCCCGGCTCGCCAAGCATTTCACGGTGGTCGCCGCCGACCTGCGCGGCTACGGCGACAGCTCCAAGCCCGAAGGCGCGCCCGATCACGCACCCTACTCCAAGCGGGCGATGGCCGCCGACCAGGTCGAGGCGATGGCCAGCCTCGGATTCGACCGGTTTTTCGTCGTCGGGCACGACCGCGGCGCCCGCGTCGCCTTCCGCATGGCCCTCGACCACCGCGAGCGCGTGGCCAAGCTCGCCCTGCTCGACATCATCCCGACCGCCAAGATGTGGGCGTTGATGGACAAGCGCCTGGCGCAGTCGACCTACCACTGGCTGTTTCTCGCCCAACCCGCCGATCTTCCCGAACGGCTGATCGGCAACGATGTGGAGTTCTTCCTGCGTTGGACGCTTAACAGCTGGGCCGCCAAGCCCGATTGGTGGACCAAGGAGGCGTTTGCCGAGTACCTGCGCTGCTTCCGCGATCCGGCGACGATCCATGGGACGTGCGAGGACT
Organism: Pseudomonadota bacterium; assembly: GCA_022563655.1. Classification (GTDB taxonomy): domain Bacteria; phylum Pseudomonadota; class Alphaproteobacteria; order JAAXGF01; family JAAXGF01; genus JADFMW01. The sequence continues at coordinate 6,685 of JADFMW010000017.1, read as the reverse complement.
ACCGGGCGGGGGCGACCATCGACCTCGTCCACGACGATGCCGACGGCACGCGCAAGCTCGACTGCCCGCTCCTGGTGCTGTGGGGCGCGGCGGGCAAGAACGCGCGGCACTTCGACTTCCTGTCGATCTGGCGCGAGCGCGCCGGCGACGTGCGCGGCCGCGGCCTCGAGTGCGGCCATTTCTTACCCGAGGAGGCGCCCGAGGAGACCTACACCGCGCTGCGGGAGTTTCTCGCCGCCCCCTGATAACTCGGGACAGTATATAGTTTTTTGTTATCTCGGACGACGACTAACTATATACTGTCCCCAATTTCTCCTTCACGTCGCCGGCGCGCCGGCAAAGGCCGCGATGATCTCATTGACCAACGGCTTCATGAAGTAAGAGCCTTCGGGAGTGATGTCGACGCGGGCGCCGATCGTTCTCAGCCGCTCGGCCACGACGGGGCCCACGGCGGCCACCTTGGTCCTCGCCAAGCCATGCCTCAACTCGTCGGCGAGCCGCGATTTTTCGGCCACCTCCACGAGGCGCCGCACCTGCGGCGCGCTGGTGAACGCGATGGCGTCGATCCGCCCGCCCGCCATCTCCGTGATGAGGTCCGCGACCCGCTGGTCGGCGGCGGCCGAGGCGTAGACGTAGGGCGCGACGGGATCGGGCCGGGCGCCCGCGGCGTCGAGGAAGTCGATCAGCTTGGTGTTCGGGTTGTCGGCGTAGAGCTGCACGCCGACCGCCCGCGCGCTCAGATCGTGCGCAGCTAGGGTCGCGATCACGCCCTCGGTGGTCGGCTCGGCGGCGGCCAGGTCCGGCTTCAGCCCGACCACCCGCAACGCCCGGGCGGGCTTCGGACCGCGCGTGATTTTTCTCACCCCGCCGAGCGCCGCGATGAACCGCTCCTTGATGCCGGCGCGGTCGGCGAAGCCCAGCAGTCGGCGCAGCCCCTCGCCGGTCAGCAGGATCAGATCGTCGCAGCCGCCCGCCGCGAATCGTTTCAGCCAGTCCTCGATCGGCGCCGGGTCGGGTGCATCCAGGATGGCGACCATGGGGCAGCGGAACGTCACGGCCCCGTGCCGTTCGAGCATCTGGGCGAGCAGGTCGAGCTCGCGCGTCTCGGGCACCGCGATCGTTCGGCCGGTCAACTGCTCGGGCATATCCGACGCGCCAACAGCAAGTCAGGTTTCGGGTCAAGGACAAGCTAGCGCCGAAAGCAGCCCGCGACAATGCTGCCTTAGAATTTGAACGACAAGACGGCGCCGGCCCCGCCACTAACCGCGAACGGATTGATCGTCATGTCGTTGCGCACCATGAACGGGCTGAGGCGGGTCATCATCTTGCCGACGAAGTAGCCGATGGCTCCCGCGGCGAAAACGTCCGAAAACCAGTGATCTTCGTTGTTGACGCGCGACAGCGCCGTGCCGGTCGCCGCCGTATAGGCGATCCATGGCACCACGGGCCACTTGTCGCCGTACATCTCGGCAATGACCGAGGCGGCGCCGAAGGCGGCGACCGTGTGGCCCGACGGGAACGATGCGTTGGTCCCGGCCCCGCCCGGCCCTTTGAAGTCGTAAGCATTGTCCGCGTCGTCGGGGCGCTCGCGGCCGGTGATCCACTTCATGCCGGCGACCAGCGCCCCGCTCAGGGCGAAGCTTTCGAGCGCCAGCAAGGCGGTCGCCTTTTCACGCTTCATGCCCAGGACCTCGGCCAATGCGTAGGCGCTGGCCAAGCCGTAGATCATCTCTTCCTGGCCGAAGACCTCGAACGCGGTGGCCAAGTCGTCGGTGGTGCCGCTCCGCACGGTATCCTGCCAGAAGTCCATGAGCGCATCGTCCGCCAGGATCAGGGTTCCGGTAATTCCCGCGATGGCGGCGACCCTGAGCCAGTCGTTCCGGTCGTAGCGCAGGGGGCTGGTGACGAGGCGCCAGGCGTTCGTGCCATAGCCGAGCCAGTAATCCCCGTTGAGGGCGTATATGCCATCGACGAATTCGCCGCCGCCCGCCGCCCGCCGCTTCTCCGGCGCGGCGGCGGCCGTGGGCGGCATGGCGACGATTGGCGGCGGGGCATAAGGCCGGGCCGGCGGGGCATAAGGCCGGGCCGGCGGGGCATAAGGCTGGACCGGCGGGGAGAAAGGCCGGGCCTGCGGGGCATAAGGCTGGACCGGCGGGACATAAGGCTGGACCGGCGGGGCGTAAGACCGGACCGGCGGCGCGCCCGCTGCCGCGGCGATCTCGCGGGCAAAGGCGGGGAAGGCGACGCTGGCGCGGTGCACGATTGCCTGGCGATGGGTCGGCGCCCGTTCCGCGGCGGCGCGGACGATGGCCGAGACCGCATCGGGATGGCGCGCGATGCCGCCGACCACCGCGTCGGCGAACGCCGCTCCTTCGACCTGGGTGCGCGCCCGCTCGCCGGCTTCGCTCGGCGCCGACTGTTTGGCGATGGCGGCGCTCAGCTCGGCTCTCGCGGCGGCCTCCTCGCCGGCCCGAATCGCGGCTTCGATCGCGACGCTGACATCGGGGGGTAGCGCGCCGCCCTGCGCGAGCGCCGGCCGGGCGACGCCGGCGAGGTTTGCGGCCAGCACCCAGGCCAATGCAACGCAAGCGCTCCACGACGCCTTCATCGCCACCCTCGTCCCCGATCTTGCTACCGGCCGCAGCCTGCCGCGACACCCTCGTCATACCAGACAACGCTTTGAGATGTATAATGTCTTTTGCCATCACCATGACCGGGGCCAACATCCAACATACGGAGAGGAGCAAGGCAATGCCGGTACGGCAAGAACGCTACGAGCTAGGCCTCAAGATCCGCAAGGAGGTATTGGGCAAGGAGTACGTCGACCGCGCGCTCGCCAGGGCCGACGACTTCGACCGCGACTTCCAGGAGCTCGTCACCGAGTATTGCTGGGGCGGCACCTGGGGCCGCGGCGTGCTGAGCAAGCAGCAGCGCAGCCTTAACAACCTGTGCCTGCTCTCGGCGCTGAACCGGCCGCACGAGTTCAAGAGCCACGTCCGCGGCGCGCTGCGCAACGGCTGCAGCTTGGACGAGATCAAGGAGACCCTGCTGCAAATCGCCATCTATTGCGGCATCCCGGCCGGGGTGGAGGCATTCCGTCTGGCCCGCGAGGTGCTTGTCCAGGAAGGCGTCGAGGTCGGAGGCGGCGCATGAGCCCAAGGCGCTTCGGCTTCATCGGTCTGGGCAACATGGGGGCGCCGATGGCCGCCAACGTCGCCGGGGCCGGCTTCGACCTTATCGTTTACGACAAGGCCGGCACCGAGGCGCGGGCGCCGGGTGGATCGTCAGCCGCCGCCTCGCTCGCCGAGGTCGCGGCGGTGGCCGAGACGGTGTTCCTGAGCCTGCCCGACGGTGCCGCGACGCTTGCCGTGGCGCGCCAGATCGCCGCGCTCGCCAACCGCGCCACCAAGGTGGTGGTCGATCTCTCCACGATCGGTATCGCGGCGGCGAAGGAGGCTCACGCCATCCTCGCGGGCGCGGGCGTGAGCTATGCCGACGCGCCGGTGAGCGGCGGCCGCGCCGGCGCCCGCGCCGCCACCATCGCGGTGATGTGGGCCGGTCCGGCCGAGCTGCTGGAAAGCCATCGCGGCGTCTTGGACGCGATGGCGGGCAATGTCTTCCACCTCGGCGACGACCCCGGCCAAGGCCAGGCGATGAAGCTTCTCAACAACTACCTCTCCGCGACCGCCCTGGCGGCCACGTCGGAGGCGATGGTGTTCGGGCTGGCCCAGGGCCTTTCCCTGGAGGTCATGCTGGCGGTGGTCAACGTCTCGACCGGCCGCAACACCGCGACCAGCGACAAGTTCCCCAACCGCATCGTCACCGGCACCTATGACGCCGGCTTTAGCGCCGCGTTGTTGGCCAAGGACCTGCGGCTCTACCTCGAAAGCGCGCGCGCCGCCGGCGCCCCGTCGGTGGTCGGCGGCGCGGTCGCCGGGCTGTGGCAAAGCGCGGATCGAGCCATGCCCGGCGGCGACATCACCCACATCTATGACTTCGTGCGGGGCATCGCCGGGGCAGGCGAGGGGGGAGGCGAGGCGCCGCCGCCTTAGTTCGTTTTCCGCTTGGGTTTCGGCAAACGCCCTGGCCGGGGTGCCGTGGCCCCGGCGCGCCGATTACGTTGCCGGGTCGTGCTGGCCGCGCCAAAAGGCGAAGAGATCATGACGTTCCGCCATCAAGGAGGCCGCGAGCCCGGCCAGGATCGCCCAGAACGCCGACGTGATCCCGAACACGGAGAAGGGAGTCGCGGCGACGGCGAGCGCCGCCAGTGCGCCGAACCTGAGCTTGCCGCCGAACGCCGTCTCGAGGGCGCTTTGCAGGGATGAGAGGATGGCGAGGCCGGCGAGGGTGACGACGAAGGTCCGCGGCAGGACCGCGAGCAGCGACGTCAAGGTCCCGGCCCCGAGCGCGATCGAGATGGTCAGCGTCGCCGCGATCACGTTGGCCCAGTAGCGCCCCTCCATCGGGCCGGCGTCGGGTCCGGCGAGGATCGCTGCGCCGGTGCGGGCGACGGTCGCCGGATGGCCGCCCAGCGCCGTGTTGACCATGGAGTTGAGCCCGACGGTGATGGTCACCGCCGTTATCGGAACTCGGTAGCCCTGCGAGAGCAGGAAACCCAGCCCCTGGACGTTGCCCAGGCCCATCGCCAGGACGATCATGGGCAGGCTGACCGCGACGAAGGCGGGCAGGGAAAAGCTCATCCCCGGGAAGGCGAGGTCCGGCAGCGACCACGAGACCACTTCCGTCGTGGTGTCGCCGAAGACGAAGACCGCGATTCCGCCGACGATCACGGCGAGCCCCATCGGCGGAACCCGCGGGCTGGCGATGAAACGGCCGACGAGATAGCTCGCCAGCGTAATGCCGGCCACCAATACGTCCGCGACGCTGGCCGCGACCATGCGCGTCACGTAGACGAGAATGCTGCCGCCGAACATGCCCATGACGATCGGCAGCGGCAGCCACGCCATGATGCGCGCGCCGATCCCGAACGCCCCCAGCAGCAGGATCGCGGCGCCCGCCATGAGGTTGGCGCCGACGAGATCGGCGAAGCTGAACTGGCCGGCGAGGGTGCCCAGATAGATCAGTCCTGGAATCGTCCAGGTGATCGGGATCGGCAGGCGGTAGTACAGCGTCAGCGCGATCGAGCTGATCGCGCCGCTGAACCAGATGATGAAGATCCAACTCGATGACTCGGTGGTGCTGAGACCGAGCTGGCTGGCGACCTCGAGATGCAGCGGCAGCGCTCCGAAGCCATACCATACGAACGTGGTGAGGCCGGCCCAGACCGCCGCCATGCTGAAATCGCCGGCAATCCGCGGGAGCCTCATGACTGCCCTCCTCCATTGGCGGCCCGCCCAAGAGCCCCACCCCAAGAGCCGTTGCGGCAAGCTCGATGGCAGCCGGACAGTAGCACGGAACAAGATTCCGCAGAGCGCGGCGCCTGGACTCTTCCACAAAAGCCCGCCGTCGAGGCGGGAATCCACTGCCTTGCCGCAAACCGGTGACAGAGCAGGGAGAAACGGGGTAGCTTCAACCCTGGCACTCCTCCCGTCCTCGATGGCGCAAGATCGTCTTCAGAAAATGGAATCTTACTTCATATCAAAAGGTTATGAGCGCCCGTCGCCGGCCCGGTAGGGCTTTCGGAGCAGGGGGACGGGTCATGCCGGCCCGTCGTTGGATGCTGTCCGTCCTGGCGGCCCTGGTCCTGTGGCCCGCCGCGGCCCTCGGCGAGTCCCCCGAGCTTACGGCGGCATACACCCGATACTCGCAGTTCCACGCCCAGGGCCGCTACCAGGAGGCGCTTCCCTTCGCCGAGGAAGCCTTGAGACTGGGCGAGGATGAGTTCGGCCCCAACCATGCCAGCACCGCCACCTTGCTCAACACCCTCGCGGAGCTTTACCGCGTCCTGGGCCGCTACGCCGAGGCCGAGCCGTTGTACCAGCGCTCGCGGGCGATCTGGGAGCAGGCGCTCGGGCCCGAGCACCCCGACGTGGCCGTGAGTCTCAACAACCTGGCGGAGCTCTACCGCGGCCAGGGCCGCTACGCCGAGGCCGAGCCGCTCTACCAGCGCTCGCGGGCGATCGCGGAGAAGGCGCTGGGGCCCGAGCACCCTGGCGTCGCCGCCAGCCTCAACAACCTGGGGCTGCTCTACCGTGCCCAGGGCCGCTACGCCGAGGCCGAGCCGCTCTACCAGCGGGCGCTTGAGATCTGGGAGACGGCGCACGGGCTGGTTCACCCCCGCGTCGCCCAGAGCCTCAACAACCTGGCCGAGCTCTATCGCGTTCAGGGCCGTTACGGCGAGGCCGAGCCGTTGTACCGGCGCTCGCGGGTGATCGTGGAGAAGTTGCTCGGGCCCGACCACCTCACCGTGGCCACCAGCCTCAACAGCCTGGCGCTGCTCTACGACGCCCAAGGCAGGTTCGCCGAGGCCGAGCCGCTGTACCAGCGCTCCCTGGCCATGCGGGAGAAGGCGCTGGGGCCCGAGCACCCCCGCGTCGCCACCAGCCTCAACAACTTGGCCGAGCTTTACCGCGCCCAGGGCAAGTACGCCGAGGCCGAGCCGCTGTACCAGCGGGCGCTGGCGATCCGCGAGCAGGCGCTCGGGCCCGACCACCCCGGCGTGGCCACGAGCCTCAACAACCTGGCGGCGCTCTTCCAGGCCCAGGGCAAGTACGCCGAGGCCGAG
>JADFMW010000195.1 GCA_022563655.1 Pseudomonadota bacterium | reverse complement strand
ATCGCGCGAAGCGGCCAACCGCCACCGGCTGCGGATGGGCCCGGAGGCTCGCCGCCCGCCTAGTCCTTCCCGTCCGCGTCGTCCGCGGGCGCGCCTCGCCCCTTCGACAGCTCGGCGACGATGCCGTGCAGGGTTTGCACCTCCTGCTCCATCAGGCCGGCGCGCAGGAACAGGTTGCGGATGTTGCGCACCATGCCGGGGCGCTTTGGCTTGTTGCGCAGGAATCCGCAGGCGTCGAGCTCGCGCTCGAGATGGCCGAAGAAGTTCTCGATCTCGCCGTGCGTCGCCGGCCGCGTGCGCCCCTCGGGCAACGTCTCCGCGGGCGTATCGCCGCTGGCCGCCTGGAGCCACTCGTAGCCGATCAACAGCACCGCCTGGGCGAGGTTGAGCGAGGCGTAGGCGGGGTTGATCGGCACCGTCACGACGGCGTCGGCGAGCGCCACGTCGTCGTTGTCGAGGCCGGTGCGCTCGCGCCCGAACAGCACGCCCGAGGGCTCGCCCGCGGCCCACCAGCGGCGCATGTCGGCCGCCGCCCGGCGCGGCTCGACGACGGGCTTGAGCATGTCGCGCGGCCGCGCGGTGGTGGCGAGCACGTGGTGCAGGTCGGCGACCGCCTCGGCGGTGGTGTCGAACAGCCTGACGGCGTCGAGCACCGGGGTCGCCCCGGCCGCGGCGCTCACCGCCTTGACGTTGGGCCAGCCGTCGCGCGGCCGCACCAGCCTGAGGTCGGCGAGACCGAAGTTGAGCATCGCGCGCGCCGCGGTGCCGATGTTCTCGCCGAGCTGCGGCCGCACCAGGATGATCGCCGGTGCGCCGCTCGCGTTCTCGCGGCCGCGGTCGTTTCGGGCCATCGCCGCACCTACGCCGGCGCGCCGTCGCGCAAGAGCTTGTAGACGATGCTGTCCAGGAGCGCGCTGAACGAGGCGTCGATGATGTTGTGCGAGACGCCGACGGTCGACCAGGTCGCGCCGTCGCCGTCGGCGCTCTCGATCATCACCCGGGTGACCGCGCCGGTGCCCTCGTTGGGCGACAGGATGCGCACCTTGTAATCGGCCAGCCGCCAGTCCTCGAGATAGGGCGAGTACATGCCGAGGTCCTTGCGCAGCGCGGCGTTGAGCGCATCGACCGGGCCGTTGCCCTCGGCCACCGACATCAGGCGCTGCTCGCCGACCGTGACCTTGACGGTGGCCTCGGACACCGTGATCAGCTTGCCGAGGGCGTTGTGGCGGCGCTCGACGTTGACCCGGTAGCCGTCGATGCGGAAGTACTCGGGAACCTGGCCCAGCGCGCGGCGGGCCATGAGCTCGAAGCTCGCCTCGGCGCCGTCGTAGGTGTAGCCCTCGAACTCGCGCGCCTTCACATCCTCGACGAGCGACGCCAGCTTGGGGTCGTCCGGCGCGATATCGATCCCCGCCTCGCGCAGCCGGACGAGCACGTTGGCGCGCCCCGCCTGGTCGGACACGATGACGTGACGCCGGTTGCCCACGAGCTCGGGCGCGATGTGCTCGTAGCAGCGGGGGTCCTTCTGCACCGCCGAGACGTGCAGCCCGCCCTTGTGGGCGAAGGCCGCGGCGCCGACATAGGCGGCGTGGCGATCGGGGGCGCGGCTCAACAGCTCGTCGAGCATCCGCGAGCCGTGGGTGAGCTGCTTGAGAGCGTCGCGCCCGACTCCGGTCTCCAGGCCCATCTTGAGCACCAGCGTCGGGATCAGCGACACCAGGTTGGCGTTGCCGCAGCGCTCGCCGAGGCCGTTGAGCGTGCCCTGCACCATGCGCGCCCCGGCGCGCACCGCCGCCAGGCTGTTGGCGACGGCGTTCTCGGTGTCGTTGTGACAGTGAATGCCGAGCCGGTCCGGGGGCACGTGCGCCGCGGTCTCGGCGACGATGCGCTCGACCTCGTCGGGCAGGGTGCCGCCGTTGGTGTCGCACAGCACGATCCAGCGGGCGCCGGCGTCGAGCGCCGCCTCGACGCAGGCGCGCGCGAACTCCGGGTTGGCCTTGTAGCCGTCGAAGAAGTGCTCGGCGTCGAACAGCGTCTCCTTGCCCTTGGCGCAAGCGTGGGCGACGCTATCCGTGATCATGGCGAGGTTCTCCTCGGGCGAGACGCCGAGCGCGACCTCGACGTGGAAGTCCCACGCCTTGCCCACCAGGCACACCGCGTCGACGCTGGCGCCCAGGACCGCGGTCAGGCCGGGGTCGTTGGCGGCGCTGCGCCCCTGGCGGCGGGTCATGCCGAAGGCGGTGAAGCGGGCGTGGGAGAGCCGGGGCAAGTCGGCGAAGAAGGCGTCGTCGGTGGGGTTGGCGCCGGGCCAGCCGGCCTCGACGTAGTCGATGCCGAGGCGGTCGAGCTCGGCCGCGATCACCGCCTTGTCGCGGACGCTGAAGTCGACGCCCTGGGTCTGCGCCCCGTCGCGCAAGGTCGTGTCGAACAGGTAGATGCGCTTATCGCTCATATCTGACTACCAAATTAGGCAACCTCATACTAAGCATTGCGACTTTAATTCTACGTCGTCATTGTGGGAAATTCAGCTTCAGCCAGGGGCTTACGGTCTTTGCTTAGATACTCCAAGTACCTGTCCATGACCAGCCACGCCCGGCTCATTGTTTCTCGACGCTCCTCCCAGGAGATCGAGCGCCCTTTACCGTGCCGTCTATCAGTCGCGTGCCGTCTCACGTATTTCAGCCATTGTTCATCTAAATTGAGCGCGGCTCGCATCTGACTCCAGCCTTTCTTGGCATCATCTCCATCATCTTTAAAGGTCTGCATGAGTGTTTCGATTGCCCTATACGAAAAAAATCCGGTATCCCCCGGACTCCTAATTGCTTCGCGGAGATCAGCCAACGCCAATTGAATTTCAGAAGAACTCAGAACAACGGGAAGAAGTTTCCCAAGCTTGGCGCGGCGCTCTTTTTTCGAATCGGAAGTTACCGCAACATCGATACCAAAAACAGTCACTTTGCCGGTCTCACTGTCCCACACCGAAGTGATTTCTACGTCATATCCATGTCCATGCAAGTAACCGACGAAATCCGTCAGCACCCTAACCGAACCTTCAACAGCATTTTTTACCGTCGGAATATTGACCTCTGTACTGGGTGTCTTGACCGTGACGACGACCTGATTAGCATATATATGCAACCGAGCATGATATGTCGCACCATTGTCACCAATGGAGAACCGGATCTCGTAAGGACGACCGAAATCGACAAAGGCTCTTTCCGGTAGAACCTTCCCCGAGAAAACTAGCGTCCGCAGTGCAGTCTTTTCTTGCTGATCTTGGTTGTCGCTCATCCGGAGCGTATCCAGTGCGTGCTCTCGGGCCCGTCCTCGAGCACGATGCCTGCCTTGGCCAGCTCGTCGCGAATCTTGTCGGCGGCCGCGAAGTCGCGCTTCTCGCGGGCGGCGTTGCGCTTCTCGATCAACACTTCGATCGTCTCCTTGGATGGGCCGACCACGACCGTCGGGCCGACCGTATCGGCAACCACCTCCGCGGCAGCCGGGGTAACGACGACGCTTTTCTCCTTGAACCACGTCTCGGGGTCCTCGCGAAGGAGTCCCAGGAGGTGTCCCGCGGCGGCAAGCTCGGCGCTCACGCGCTCCTGCTTCGCCCGGTCGTTCGCGGCATTGGCGTTGTGGAGATCATGCGCCAGCTGGTGCAGGCGCGAAAGCGCGAGCGGCGTATTGAGGTCGTCGTACAAGGCCTCCGAAATTCGCGCCGGCAAGCGCCGCGCCCGGCCCGGCTGTATCCCCGCCTCGCGGGCCATCCACAGCGGCTTGTAGAGATAATCCAGTTCGGACTTGGCCTTGCGCAAGCCGGCCTCGGTCCAATCCAGCTCCTTGCGGTAGTGCTTGCTCAAGGTCAGGAAGCGGATCGTCTCGCCGCGGTGGCCCTGGTCGAGAAGCTCGCGCACCGTACGGACGTTGCCGAGCGACTTCGACATTTTCTCGCCCTCGACGATGAGGTAGCCGTTGTGCATCCAGTAGCGCGCGAACGGCGCGCCGTCGTGGCCCACAGGTAACGCATCAGCGCACTTTGTTTTCTTTCTCGCTCCTCCTCGCGACTCGGAAATCATGAAGCTGTACCGGCACTTGCGCCGTGAAGACAGCCACCGCAGAATGGAGCAAATCAACTTCCTCGGTAGCGACGACAAGGAAGAGTGTAATGGTGACGTCGCGTAGTTCTTGTTAACCGTGTTTTCCTTAACTTTGGTGTCCGCAATACCGGCGGCCAATAGGATGAGAATGATGCAGCCAATTGGGACAGACTCAACGTCGAACATGCCCACGAAGAGCGGCAAGAACCCTTCCGAAGGGTTACGTTTTGGCGTCGTTTGTCCCAGTGTTTGTCTCAGTGACTGGGACAAACGAAAACCGCCCGTCGCAAGTAACTCATTTCCGTAAGCCACCAGATCTGCTGGTGCGAACCAATAAGGCTCCGCCGTTTTTTTGTGAGCGGAATGGCGCTAGCCACCGGTCTTGGCTGG
>JADFMW010000194.1 GCA_022563655.1 Pseudomonadota bacterium | reverse complement strand
CAAGCAACTGCAACTGCATTCCGGTCAGGCGTGCGGCGCGTGCGCGGCGGCGAACCACGCGTCGACCGCGGCGGTCACCGCGTCGAGCGTGCCGGGCGCGACGTGCAGGCCGAGCTTCGAGCGGCGCCACAGCACGTCCTGCGCGCAAGTCGCCCATTCGGCGTCGCGCAGGTAGCGCAGTTCGGCGTCGTAGATACCCGGTGCGATTTCGGTGCCGAGATCGGCGAGCGACTTCGCGCCGTCGATCACGCGCTCCGCGCGTGTGCCGTAGGCACGGGCATAGCGGCGGGCGAGCGCGGCGGGCAGCCACGCATGGCGTTTGGCGAACGTATCGGCGAATGCGTCGAACTTCGCGTTCGCGATGTCGCCGCCCGGCAGCGCGACGCCGGCCGTCCAGGTTTTCGCGTCGTGGCCGAGCACGCTGCACAGCATGTCGCCGGCTTCTTCCGCGAGCTTGCGGAACGTCGTGATCTTGCCGCCGAACACCGACAGCAGCGGCGGCTTTTCCGGCCCGGCGTCGAGGTCGAGCACGTACTCGCGGGTGACCGCGGCCGGATCCTCGGAGGCGTCGTCGAAGAGCGGGCGCACGCCGGCGAAGGACCACAGCACGTCGTCGGGCGTAACCGGCCGCGTGAAGAAGCGGCCCACGGCCGCGCAGAGATAGGCCGTCTCGGCGGCGTCGATCCGCGCCTCGGCCGGGTCGCCGTCGAACGGCACTTCGGTGGTGCCGATCAGGGTGAACCCGCGCTCGTAGGGAATGACGAAGACGATGCGCCGGTCGACGTTCTGAAGCAGGTAGGCGTGGGCGCCGTCGTACTGTCGCTGAACGACGATGTGGCTGCCCTTCACCAGCCTCGGACGCTTGCCCCGCTCGATGCCGATCGTCCGCTCGAGCACCCGGCCGGTCCACGGGCCGGTGGCGTTGACGAGGATGCGGGCGCGCACCGTCGTTTGTGCGCCGGAACGGAGGTCGCGCAACGCGGCCAGCCACTCGGCGCCGTCGCGCCGGGCCGACTCGCACCGGGTGCGCGGACGAATCGTGGCGCCGAGCTCGGCCGCGCCCAACGCGTTGAGCACCACGAGGCGGCTGTCGTCGACCGAGCAGTCGGAATAGGCGAAGCCCCGGGTAAACTCGGGCCGTAAGGGCACACCCGCCGGATGCGTCGCGAGGTCGAGCCGGCGCGAGCCGGGAAGGTGGCGGCGGCCGCCGAGGTGGTCGTAAAGGAACAAGCCCGCGCGAATCAGCCACGCCGGACGCTGCGAGGCGGTGTGCGGCAGCACGAAGCGCAGCGGAAAGATGAGGTGGGGCGCGTTGTTCAGCAGCACCTCGCGCTCGGCGAGCGACTCGCGGACGAGGCCGAACTTGTAGTGCTCGAGATAGCGCAGGCCGCCGTGGATCAGCTTGCTGCTCGCCGAGGAGGTGGCGCAGCCGAGGTCGCCCTGCTCGCACAGCACGACCGAAAGGCCGCGCCCGGCGGCGTCGCGGGCGATGCCCGCGCCGTTGATGCCGCCGCCGATGACGAGCATGTCGACGGCCCCGCCGGATGTCACCCTCGGCCCCTCTCTTCGCCGCTAATGATCGCCCCGCGGCGCCGGCCCGCGGCAGCGGGCCGGTGGCCGAAAGCGTAAGGCTCGCCGGCAATATGCTCGCATTCGCGTGGTCGGCCAAGCCCAATATTCGGCTTCGCCGGCCCGCGGACGCACCGCCGGGTCGGCGAGCGCGGGCCGTCGCCATGGTGAACGCCGCTGCTCGCGCAGCTCCCACCGATCCCCCAAACGCGCCAGACGTATTAACCAAATTTTCACCAACACTGTGCAGGAGTATGAGGCGTACTTAAGCCACTCGGCTGAGCCGCCGTGCCCGTGCCCCACCCAACGGGGCAGGAATCGTCGCGGCGCCCGGTGCGGAAGCGGGCGTGGCCTTGGGCGCCGAGCCCGAGGGGCGCCCGCATCTCGACCGCACCTCGACCGGCCACGGGAATGACCCACGTGCGGCTTCTCATACTCTTGAATGTGCTCCATCGCTTGAGGAGCCGGCGGTTCGTGAGCCCATCGCCGCCGAGGTTGGCGGCTGGACCGCCCGCCGCAAGAGACGGCGCCGCCGCGCCGGTACGCGCCGGTCGTTCTCCTGTCCGGCGCGTACTGGCGCAACGACGCGCTCAACGCCCTCGGCGCGGCGAACCGCACGCAGGCGGTCAAGATCGCGATGCAGCTCGGCTGGGGGGCGTAAGCGCGCCTCCTACGAAAGTAGTCGGGCTGACTAATTCTAATCTGGCAGCCAACGCGATTGGGCGGGAAATGAAGCTATCCTGCCCAACTCCGTCACCTTGCTCTTATCCCTAGGAAGTAAGCAGGAAATCCTAACGGGTATGTCGCGCTGTTTCCGAAAAAAATTAACCTTTTGTTAGCCATAAGCCTGCTTTTATCTCGCGACCGGCGAGAGCGCACCCGCGCGTGGTTCGGCTGCAATTGGTGGTCGTGCGCAGTCACGCCGCCTTTGAAGGGCGATTGGGAACTCGGGAAGGAGCATGGAAGCCATGAAATCACTAGCATATCTTTTCGCGGCGGGTCTTTTGGCGTGGGCGTTTGGCGCCCAGGCGGCCTCGCAGGATCACGGCAGCGCAGACACTGGCCACGCCAAGAGCGCCGCGGTTGACCAGAAAGGCGGAGGCCATGGCGCGTCCGCCGACAAGGGAGCGTCCGCCGACAAGCACGCTAAGCCCACTGGCGGTCACGCGAAAAAGGCCACCGGCGGTGACGCGAAAAAGGGCGGGGCGCCCCATTGGAGCTATGCCGGACGCATCGGCCCCGAGGAATGGGGCAAGCTCTCGCGCGATTTCCGGGCATGCGCCGCGGGCGCGATGCAGTCGCCGATCGACCTCGGCGGGCGGGGCAGCCTTGCCGCCACGGGCGAGGCGATCGCGTTCGACTACCGGGTCACGCCGCTGAGCATCGTCAACAACGGCCACACGGTTCAGGTCAACTACGCCCCCGGCAGCTCGATAACGGTCGGCGGCAAGCGTTACGAGCTGTTGCAGTTCCATTTTCATGCCCCGTCCGAGCACGGCGTCGGCAGCCGGCCGGCGGCGATGGAGGTCCACTTCGTGCACAAGAGCGCCGACGGCGAGCTGGCGGTCGTCGGGGTGCTGATCGACGGCGGCCAGGAGAACCTCGCGCTCAGGGAGGTCTGGGCGGCGATGCCGAAGCGTGCCGGGCCGGAGCGCACCAGCAATCAGGTGGTGGTCAACGGCCGCGACCTGTTGCCGGACGACACTAGCTACTACCGCTACATGGGATCGCTGACGACGCCGCCGTGCACCGAGGGCGTCAACTGGTACATGCTCAAGGGACGCATCGAGGTCGGCGTGGCGCAGGTCGAGCGGTTCGCCGCGGCGGTCGGTGGTCCCAACGCCCGCCCGACGCAGGCGCTGAACCACCGGCTGGTGGTGGCGCCGCGGGCGGCGAACTGAAGAACCCGAGCGAGGGAGAGAAGTCATGTTGAATATTGGAAAGAAGCTCGCCGGCGGCAAGAAAATGCTGGACGGCGCCAAGGGTATGACGGTCGCGAAAAAGTTGATGGCCTTGGTCGGGCTGTTGGTCGCGCTCATGATCGTCGTCGCCGCCACAGGTATCTATCAGATGAGCCGGATCGGCATCGAGATCACCGAGATCGCCGAGCAGGACTTGCCGCTCATCGAGATCGTCAGCGCCATCACCACCCATCAGCTCGAGCAGGCGGTGAACTTCGAGCGCGCGCTGCGCTATGGCATGGGGATGGAGCAGAGCGAGCGGGCGCGGGGGCATTTCACCAAGGCGGTCGAGACCTTCGAGGAGCTCGCGCGCAAAGTCGACGAAGAGGTCAAGAAGGGCGAGGAGATCGCCGAACACGCGATCGCCAATGCCAGCAACGCCGAATCGCGGGCCGAGTTCGAGCACGTGCTGGCGGCTCTGAAGACCATCGAGAAGGAGCATCAGGACTTCAACAAGGGTGCGACGCACGTGATGGAGCTGCTCGCCGAGGGCGAGGTCTTCGAGGCCATCGAGGCGGCCGAGCAGGTCGAGTTGGAGGAGGAACAGCTCGACCACGAGCTCGAGGCGCTGCTTGAAGAGATCGAGAAGTTCACCCAGCAATCGGCGCTCACGGCGGAAGAGCACGAGCGCTTCGGCATGGTACTGATGGTCATCGTTTCGGCGATCGCCGCGATCGGCGGCTTGGCGCTCACGGCGTGGCTAGTGCGCCGCATCATCACCGGCCCGCTGGTCGAGGTGGTCGGGGCGCTCACCGCGCTCGCCGAGGGCGACACCACGGCCAGCGTCGAGGTGCGCTCGAACGACGAGATCGGCGCCCTTGCCAAGGCGTTCGAGGAGTTCCGCGAGAAGACGATCGAGGCGCAAAAGCTCGTCGAGGCGCAGGCCGAGGCGGAGCGCAAGGCCGAGGAGGAAAAGCGCGCCGCTTTGCTGCAACTAGCCGACGGTCTCGAACAAAGCGTCGGCCAGGTCATCGAGGCGGTCGCTTCGGGGAC
>JADFMW010000193.1 GCA_022563655.1 Pseudomonadota bacterium | reverse complement strand
CGGCCACCGCCAGCGCCCGCCAGCGCGCCGCCGAGCACGCCTCGGCGGCCGGCAGCACGCCGTAGAGCCGGTGCGGCGCGCGCGCGGCGGCCTCGGGACCGGGGCGCGCGGTGATGATGGAGAGCTCGCGGTAGAGCTGCATGCTGTCGGCGTTGATGACGACGCCGTCGAACGCCTCGGCGAGGTCGAGCGCCAGGACCGACTTGCCGCTCGCCGTCGGCCCGGCGACGAGAACGATGGCTTCACTCAAGGACGTGGGACGCCATGCCGTCGGCGAGCTTGGGCTCGAACCAAGTGCACTTCGGCGGCATCATTCGACCGCTGTCGGCGACCGCCATGAGATCGGCCATGCGCGTCGGGTTCAGCGCGAACGCGACGGCCATCTCGCCGCCGTCGACGCGCCGCTCCAACTCGGCGCACCCGCGTATCCCGCCGACGAAGCCGATGCGGGGATCGGAGCGGGGATCGCGGAGCCCCAGAATCGGTTCGAGCAGACGGTCGTACAGCAGCTTCACGTCGAGCCGCTCCAGTGGTTCCGCCTCGGGCGGGGGCGCCTCTCTCGCGGCAAGCCGATACCACGCGCCATCGAGATACATGCCGAACTCGCCCGGCCGCGCCGGCTGCGCCGGTAGCGCTGGAGTCGGGACAGGCTCGACCACGAAGCCGCCGCCGAGCCGCGCCAGAAAGGCCTCTTTGGTAAGGCCGTTGAGATCGCGCACGACCCGGTTGTAGGGCAGGATCTGCAGCTCGTCGCTGGCGAAGGCGACGACCAGGAAGAAATTGTACGCCTCGTCTCCGCGGTGGTCCGCGTTCGCGGCCCTTCTCCTGGCCGCGACACGGCGCGCCGCGGCCGAGCGGTGATGGCCGTCGGCGATATAGAGGACGTCGAGGCCGGCGTACGCGCGCGTCAGCCGCTCGATCGACGCCGGCTCCGACACCACCCACAGGGTGTGATCGACGCCGTCATCGGCGGTGAAGCTATCGGCCGGCGGCTGCCCGACGATGCGGCCGAGAACCGCGGCGGCCTCGGGCAGCGGGCGGTGGGCGGTCATCACCGGCCCCGTCTGGGCGCCGACCGCCTCGATCTGCCGCGCCCGGTCCTCCTCGATGTCGGGCCGGGTCGACTCGTGGCGGCGGATGCGGTTGGCCTCGTAGGCCGCGATCGACGCCGCCGCCACGACGCCGGTCTGGACGTGGTCCGCCAGCGCCAAGCGCCAGACGTAGTAGTGCGGCTCGGGATCGCGCCTGAGCACTCCGGCCGCGATCATGCGGCGCAGGTTTTCGCCGGCTTTCGCGTAGACCTCGGGAGCGCCCGGATCGGCGCCCGGCGCGAGGTCGATCTCGGGCCTCGAGACGTGCAGGAAGCTCCACGGCTTGCCGCGCGCCCGCGCTCGCGCCTCGTCGGTGGTCAAGACGTCGTAAGGCGGCGCCGCGACCTCGGCCGCGCGCCCCGGCGCCGGGCGGAGAGCGGCGAAGGGACGGAAGAGCGGGGCCGCCGGAGTCGGCCTTGCCGCCGGAGCCGGCCTTGCCGCCGGAGTCGGCCTTGCCGCCGGAGTCGGGCTTTCGGCCGCGCCTTTCGTGTTCGCCATCTCGAGCGATCCCTCCGCGCAGCGCGGCCGTCGTGGCGAGCCGGTCAGCCGCGGATCAGCCACAGGAAGAACAGGCCGAGGCCGGCGGCGACGACCCCGGACGAGCGCAGCAGCGACGCCGGCACGGCGCCGATCTGGCCCAGCATCCGCTTCATGGCGTCGGGAAACAGCGCGTATAGCGCGCCTTCGATGACGAACACGAGGCACAGGGCGCTCAGGAGGTCGAGCATCGCCACCCGCGAGCTTCAGTGGATTGGTTGCGCCGGCTAGGTTTACCAGCCGCTTGCGACGCAAACAACTAGCCCGCATCCTGGTGAGAAATGCGGGCTAGACCATGAAGATCGCCGCGCCGTGGGGCGGCGCGGCCGTGGCAGCCCGGGTTACTCGCGCGGCACGGGGAGGGTGCGGAAGTAGCGGAAGAACTCGCTGTCGGGCGACAGCACCATGGTCGTGTCGCCGCCCCCCAGCGCCTCGCGGTAGGCCTCCATCGAGCGGTAGAAGGCGAAGAACTCGGGGTCCGTCCCGTAGGCCTCGCCGAGGAGGAGGTTGCGCGCGGCATCGCCCTGTCCGCGCAGGATCTGCGCCTTCCTGGTTGCTTCGGCCAGGATCACCGTTTTCTGGCGGTCGGCGTTGGCGGTGATGGTCTGTTTGATCTCGTCGCCCTCGGCGCGCAGCTTATTGGCCTCCCGCTCGCGCTCCGAGCGCATGCGGTTGTAGACGTCGTTGGAGATGTCTTCCGGCAGGTCGGTGCGGCCGATCCGCACGTCGATCACCTCGACGCCGAATTCGGCCTCCTGGGCCTTAAGGAGAGTAGCGATGCTCTGCATCACCTGATCGCGCTTGCCGGACACCATGTCGGCCAGCCCCACCTTCGCCACCTCGGCGCGCACCGCCGAGTTCAATCGGCCGCCGAACACCTGGCGGAAGTTCGCGGCCGTGACCGCCTTCTTCTTGAATTCCGCCGGGTCGACGATGCGGTAGCGGGCGAAGGAATCGACGTCGATGCGCTTCTTGTCCTCGAGGATCACCTGCTGCACCGGCGGGTCGAGGTCGAGGATCCGCTTGTCGTAGTACTCGACGTTCTCGATGAACGGCATCTTGAACTTGAGCCCCGGCTCCTGGACGACGCGCTGGATCTTGCCGAATTGCAGCACCAGCGCCTGCTCGGCCTGGTGCACCGTGTACACGGAGTTCAAGCCCACGATGAGCACGACGACGACCACGGCGATGCCGATGAGCATGGTGCGATTCATCACTCGGCCCTCCCGCTGCGCTTACGCAGCTCCGGCAACGGCAGGTAGGGAACGACGCCGAGCCCGCCTTGGGACGAACTGTCGATGATGACCTTTTCGGTGCCTTTAAACACCTCCTGGAGGGTTTCGAGATAGATGCGTTTGATGGTGACGTTCTTGGCGACCTTGTAAGAATCGTAAACCGATATGAAGCGCTTGGCCTCGCCCTCGGCATCCTTGACGACCTTCGTCTTATAGGCTTCGGCATCCTGGAGGATCTTTGCCGCCTCGCCGCGCGCCGTGGGGACCACCCGGTTGCGGTAGGCCTCGGCCTCGTTCTGCTTGCGCTCCTTGTCCTGACGCGCGCGCTGCACGTCGTTGAAGGAGTCGATCACCTGGGTGGGCGGGTCGACCTTCTGCAGCTTCAAATCGGCGATGTACACGCCGGTCTGGTAGAGGTCCAGGATATGCTGCAACAGCTCCTTGGTCTTCTGCTCGACCTCCTGGCGCCCCACGGTCAAGGCATCCTCGAGCGTGGTGTCGCCGATGACCTCGCGCATGGCGCTCTCGGCGGCGATCTTCACCGTGGCCTCCGGGTCGCGAATCTTGAACAGGAAGTCGGCTGCGTTCTTGATCCGCCATTGGACGATGAAATCGATGTCGATGACGTTCAGATCGCCCGTGATCATCAGGCTCTCCTGGAGCACGTCGCGCGTCCCCCGGGTCGGCGCGCCGCGTCGCACGTCTTCCGCGCCGCGCCCCACGTCGCCCGCGCCGCGAAAGCCCACGGTGATCTGGTTGGTGCGCTCGACGTTGAGCTTGACCACCTCGCCGATGGGCCCGGGGAACCAGTAGTTGAGACCCGGACCGGTGCTCTGTACGAACTCGCCGAACAGCAACACCACGCCCTGCTCGCCCGGCTGCACCCGGTAGAAGCCGGTGAACATCCACAGCGCGATCACGGCAATGACGATGAGGATCAGCCCGCGGGCGCCGCCGAAGCCGCCGGGCAGAAATCGCTTGAGGCGATCCTGACCCTTGCGCAGCAGCTCCTCGAGATCGGGCGCTTGCGGGCCGCCAGAGCCGCGGCCCCACGGCCCCTGGCCGCCGCCGCCCGGCCATCCGCCGCCCTGAGTGCTCCAATGCATTTTCGAAATCCTCCCGGCGGGCGACCGAGCATCCCGGGCTTGGTCGCCCCTCGTTACTGCCTTATATGACACCTGACCGCAATGCGCAACGAATCCCGACCGGCCGGGGGTGGCCGCGGCGCCGCCATGGCTTGCCAGGCGAAACCGCGAATCTCCGATCTATTTGCCGGCGAACCCAAGGAGGTTTCCTCGATGACGCAGCTGACGAAAAAGCAGGTTATTGCGGCGCTCGAGCGCGTCGTCGATTCCGATAAAGGCGGCGACGTGGTCGGCCTCGGCATGATCTCGGGGCTGGTCATCAAGGACAGCAACATCGGCTTCGCCCTCGAGGTCGATCCGCGCGACGGCGAGCGCAAGGAGCCGCTGCGCAAGGCCTGCGAGGAGGCGGTCGCGGCGCTGCCCGGCGTGACCTCGGTGACGGCGGTGCTGACCGCCCACAGCGAGAGCCCGTCGAGCCAGCCGCCGCCGCGCGCCGCCGCGCCGCAGCCCGGCCCCGCGCCGCAGGCCGGCCCCGCGCCGCAGTCCGGCCCCGCGCCGCGGCCCGGCCCCGCGCCGCACTCCGCCGCCGCGCCGGCCAAGCCGCTGG
>JADFMW010000192.1 GCA_022563655.1 Pseudomonadota bacterium | reverse complement strand
ACGTCCGGGCTGTCCGGGGGCGGGCGGAAACAGGTGACGCTGGGCAATCTTGCCAGCTCCTCGGTAAAGAACTGCTCCGTTTCTCCCATCGGATCGAGATCGGCATGGGTAATAAGGTAGTCCATGGCCGCAAGCCCGGTGGTATTTGGATAGCCGATCCACGTCGCCTGCACGGGCGCCGGCTTCCTGGCAAAAACCAGGAGGCGGTTGTTCGCCGTATGCCCGGCAAGGTCGACGAGGATGTCGATGCGATCTTCCCGGACCCGATCCGCCAGCGCCTCGTCGGTCATGCCGGCGCAACCGATCCAGTGGTCCGCGTATCGCCGCAGCCTTTCGGTGACCTCATCGACGCGGCGATGGTTGTAGTAGCAGAAGATTTCGCAGCCCTCGTGATCATGGCGTTCCAGGATCGGTTCGATAAAGAACGCGACCGAGTGCTCGCGGAAATCGGGCGAGACGTAGCCGATCTTGAGCCTCCTTGCGGGGTCCGGATCGTTCCGGTGGGGCTGAATATGTGCGGCCAGGGGCCGGGCGTGGCGCTCGTCGAACTCGAGGTGCTCGGCAAAGATGTCCTCATCACCGATGCCATGTGCATAATTGAGCGCGAGCAGCAGGTTGCTGTGGATGTAGGCGTAGTCCGAGTTAAGCTCCACGGCCTTGCGGTGGCTCGCGATCGCCTCGTCCTGCTTGCCCTGGTCCTTGAGCGCGTTGCCGAGGCTGCTGTGCGCCTGGGCATAATCGGGCTTGAGCGCGATGGCCTTGCGGTGGCAGGCAACGGCCTCGTCGCGCCGGCGCAAAGCCCTGAGCGCGTTGCCGAGGTTGTAGTGCGCCTCGGCGTAGTCGGGCTTGCGGGCGATCGCCTCTCGGTATGAGGTTACGGCGTCGGCAAGCTTGTTCTGCTGCTTGAGCGCGTTGCCGTGGCTGTTGTGGGCCTCGGCGTAGTCGGGCTTGAGCGCGATCGCCGTGCGGTACGACGCCACGGCCTTGTCGAGCTTGCCCAGGCGTTTGAGCGCGAGGCCGAGGGAGAAGTGCGCCTCGGCATAGTCGGGCTTGAGCGCGACGGCCTTCTGCAACGCGGCGACGGCGTCGTCATGCTTTCCCTGGTTCATGAGCGCGATGCCGAGGTTGTAGTGAACGGGCGCTACGGTGGGCGCGAGGGCGATGGCCTTGCGGAACCGCGCGACGGCCTCGTCGAGCTTGCCCTGGTCTTTGAGCGCGGTGCCGAGGTTGCTGTGGGCGTCCGCGAAATCGGGCCTGAGGGCAACGGCCTGTCGGAAAGAGGCGACGGCCTCGCCATGCGCGCCCTGTTCTCCGAGCGCGGCGCCGAGGTCGTTGTGCGCATCGGCGTTGTCGGGCTTGAGGGTGATGGCCTTGCGGTACGACGCCACGGCGGCGTCGATCTGGCCCAGGTTCTTGAGCGCGGTGCCGAGGTTGGCGTGCGCCTCGGCGTAGTCGGGCTTGAGAGAGACGGCCTGTCGGAAAGCAGCGACGGCCTCGTCGAGCTTGCCCTGGTTCACGAGCGCGACGCCAAGGTTGCTGTGCGCCTCGGCGAAATCGGGCTTGCGGGCGACGGCCTTGGCGATGAGACCGACGGCGATCTTAGGCCTGCCAGTCTGAAGCGCGATCACGCCGAGGAGATGCAGCGCTTCCGCGTGGTCCGGCTGGGCCTCGAGGATTTGCCTGTATAGGGCCGCGGCTTCTTTAAGCTCGCCCGCCTGATGGTGTTTGATAGCCGCCGCCAGCGCCGCCTCCGCCGCGCCGCCGTCCGGCGCCGCGGCGGCGATTGGCGCCGCGACATGGCGGGGCTGGAAAGTGAGTTGATGGCGCCGGTGCTTGCGGTTCATCGGTTCGATCGAACTAGAATGCCGGGTCTAAGCTAGGCGTTTCGGGCGACAGCCGCCAGCACCGCTTTGGTTCGCCCCCTACACCCGATTGATTGGTCACGGGATTGATTGGTCACGGGATTGATTGGTCGCGGGCTCTCGCGTTACCCGCCGCCCGCCCCCGTGCCTTCGGCGGTTCTATCAAAAAAGCGACAGTCCCCTGTTTTCAGTAACCTTTCGGGATATAGCCGAAGCGCGCCATCTGCCGGCGATTGGCGGCGACGATGTTCCTGATCTGCCTCTTCGTCAGCATCTCGCGCCATTCTCCCACCTGGCCCTTGCGGAAGAACGGTATCTCCATCATGGGCGGCTTTTCCTTGAAACCTTCTTTCTTCTCCTGCTCCTGCAAGCGCTTGAACGACGACAGCTCGATCGCCCGCTCGAGCTCCTGCTTGCCCGGGTTCAGCAGCAGATGCCTGGCCAGGGCGCCGAAGGTCTCATGCGTCTTGGCGTGCATGTCCTCGTAGCGCATGACGAAGAGCGCCCGGTTGGGGCGGTGGGTCCAACTATGGACGTTCTCCGACCACGAGCCGAGAATCTGGTACGCGCCTTTGTCGTGATTCTTGGTCATGCGTCCGACCTTGTTCATGAGCGTGATGGCCTTGTCGATCGAAACATTCAGGTGCGGGCTGTAGGAGACCGCGACGTCGAGCGGGTTGCGCACGATGTAGATCGCCCCGGCGGTGTGCGAGGTGGTGATCATGGGCACGCCGGCGTGGCTGACCAGCGCGTTGTGCGTCTTGAGAAACACCAGCCCCTTGTATGCCTCGGCGATCTTTTGATGCACCTTCGGCCGGACCTGCGCCACCTCGGCGACGGTACACTCCTCGAGCGGGCGCGGCAGCAGGTCCTTGTACCAGGCGGCCGCGTTGTCGTTGTTGGTCAGGACGTTCATGTTGTTGATGTCGTGCGTCTGATCTTGAACCTTGAGCAGGTTGTGCAGGAACGACCGGGTCCAGGTATTGCCCGACTTGGGATAAGACGCCAGCCAGATGAAACCGCCCATGTCTTCGTCTCCGTGCCGCGCGGGCGCCCCTAGTGGACGAGCGCGCGGCGGCGCCGCGGGCCGCGAGCGGCGCCGGCGCGGTCTTCGTCGAACAGCGCGGTAAGCTCCTCGAGCATCGCGTTGCCGAGCTGCTCGGCGTCGGTGATGGTCACCGCGCGCCGGTAGTAGCGGGTGACGTCGTGGCCGATGCCGACGGCGATCAGCTCGACCGGCGAGGCCGACTCGACCGTGGCGATGACCTCGCGCAGGTGCCGCTCGAGGTAGTTGCCGTTGTTGGCCGAGAGCGTGCTGTCGTCGACCGGCGCGCCGTCGGAGATGACCATCAGGATGCGCCGCTGCTCGGCCCGGCCGAGCAGGCGCTGGTGCGCCCACAAGAGCGCCTCGCCGTCGATGTTCTCCTTGAGCAGTCCTTCGCGCAGCATCAGCCCGAGGCTTTTGCGCGCCCTGCGCCACGGCGCGTCGGCCGCCTTGTAGACGATGTGGCGCAGGTCGTTGAGGCGCCCGGGCTCCGCCGGCTTGCCGGCGGCGAGCCAGCGCTCGCGCGACTGTCCGCCCTTCCAGGCGCGGGTGGTGAAGCCGAGGATCTCGACCTTCACGCCGCAGCGCTCGAGGGTGCGCGCGAGGATGTCGGCGCTCACCGCGGCGATGGTGATGGGGCGCCCGCGCATCGAGCCCGAGTTGTCGATCAACAGCGTAACGACGGTGTCGCGAAAGTCGCTCTCCTTCTCGCGCTTGTACGACAGCGGGTGCATCGGGTTGGTGACGACGCGGGCGAGGCGCGCGGTGTCGAGCAGCCCCTCGTCGACATCGAACTCCCAGGCGCGCGTCTGCTTGGCCAGCAGGCGGCGCTGCAGACGGTTGGCGAGCTTGGCGGTGATGCCTTGGAGGTTGGCGAGCTGAAGGTCGAGCTGGGCGCGCAGCCGGCTTATCTCGCCGGGCGCGCACAGCGAGGCGGCCTCGACCACCTCGTCGTACGCCGTGGCGTAGATACGGTATGGCGGCTCGCCGGTCCGGTTCGACCGCGCGCGATCCGGGCGCCAAGGCCGGTCGCCGGGGGCGGCCTCGCCGGCGCCGCCCGTGGCGGTCTGGTCGCCGAGCTCGCCGCGCTGGGCGGCGGCCTCGCCCTCCTCCTCGCCGCCGCTGAAGGCCTCGTCGCCGGCGGCCTCGCCGCGCCCCGACTCGCCTTCGCCGGTCTGCGCCTCGGCGTCGTCGCCGGCGGCCTGCGGCTCGGCCTCCTCCGCCTCGTCCTGGTCGGGTTCGGCGAGGTCGAGCTCGGCGAGCAGCCGCCGCGCGGCGCGCGCGAAACGGTCCTGGTCATCGGCGGCGCGGCTGAGTTCATCGAGGGCGCCGCGCGCCTTGGCCTCGACCAGTGGCCGGCACAACTCGACGATGCGCCGCGCGGCGGGCGGCGGCGATGTGCCGGTGAGGCGTTCGCGCACCATGAATCCGATCGCCTCGGCCAGGGGCGCTTCGTCAAACGTGGTGACTCGGTCGTAGCCGCGCGCGCGGCAGCGCTGGTCGAGCATGGCGAAGAGATTGTCGGCGACGCCCTTGAGCCGGCGCGCCCCCAGCGACTCGACGCGCGCCTGCTCGACCGAGTCGTAAATCGCCACGGCCATGGCGCCGCTGGGGCGGCGGCGCGCGTGGATTTTCGCGTCGTGGTGGCGCAGCCTGAGCGCCAGCGCATCGCCGGCGCCGCGCGTGAGGCTGACCGCGCC
>JADFMW010000016.1 GCA_022563655.1 Pseudomonadota bacterium | reverse complement strand
GGGTTCGTGTCCTCGTCGTCGGACGCGGGCGTGCTCGCCTTGTCGCTCATGCGCCAGCCCCCGACAGGATGGACGGAATGATGCGAAACGTCGCAGTTGCCGTGAAACGGATCGCCGCGGCCGCCATTGTGACGGCATTCATCGCGCAATCAAGCGTTTCGTCCCCCCCGGCCCGGGCCGCCGCGGATGCCCCCGGGGAGGTGCCGGGCTTCGAGGCCGCGTCGCCGCCCAGGCCGCTGCCCGAGTTTTCGTTCACCGACGCCGCGGGCAACGCGCTGACCCTGGGCGATTTCCGCGGCAGGGTGGTGGTGCTCAACTTCTGGGCGACGTGGTGCGCGCCGTGCGTGCGCGAGATGCCGTCGCTCGACCGCCTCGAGGCGGCGCTGGGCGGGCCCCGCTTCGAGGTCGTGGCGCTGAGCCAGGACCGTGGCGGCGCGGCGGCGGTCGGCCAATTCTTCGCCCGACTCGGCATCCAGCGCCTCGGCCGGTACTTCGACCCCACCATGCGCGGGGCCGTGGCGCTGGGGGTGGTCGGTCTGCCGACGACGATTTTGATCGATGCGCGGGGCTACGAGCTGGGCCGGATGGTGGGACCCGCCGAGTGGGACAGCGACGCCGCGCTGCACCTCATCCGCCGCCACCTCGACGCCCCAAAAGCGACCGGAACCGCGAAAGAATAACCCGCACGCTTAAAGGCACGATTGGCGACCTGCGCAAACATTCACCAAGCGCCAATAATAGCGTCCTGAGAGATCGGCCAGGAATCGCTGTTCCCCGGGGCTTGATGGCTTGGCCGACACGCTACGTTGGCGCTACATATGGGATGGGCTCAATGAGCCGCACCTCCGCCTGAGCAGAAGCTCCTTACGAGCCCTGTTGTGCTAAATGCATCGGCAGAGCACAAGGCATTCTTCATTTAGCGTCAATGCACTATCCTTTTTCCCCCTCGTGCCGGTGTCCAATCACATGAACGCGCATTATCCGCGACGATAACGCCGGGGCAGAGTTGATTTGTCCGCCAAACTGGCGTACAAGACCACCTCCTCACGCATCGTTACTTCGGACCGGAATGTCGTCATGGCTCGAACAGCCGAACGAAAACGGGATCGCATGCATCTCCGGCTAGACGCGGCGTCCAAGCGCAAGCTTGAGCGTGCGGCGGCGTATTCGAACAAATCGGTCACCGAATTCGTTCTCGCCAACGCCGTCGAGGCCGCCGATAAGGTCATCGCGGAACACGAGAGAATCGTCCTTGACGATCACGATCGCGATGTCTTCTTCGAGGCCATCATGAACCCGCCGGAACCGAACAAGGCGCTACGTGACGCCATGAGGTGGTATCGCGGCCTCGCCAAGCAATGACGCTGCGCGGCCCTCCGGTCATCGAACCGCTGGGTGACCATCACGACCGCGACTCATTTTCGTGCGGCGAGCCCTCCCTTGACGCCTACATCCGCCGCCAAGCCGGCCAAGATGTTCGCCGACAAATTTGCAAGGTATTCGTTGCGACGCTGGATGATCCGGCGTCGATAGCAGGTTTCTACACGCTGAGCGCAGCGGCGGTCGAATCGCGCAACCTGCCTTTGGACCTCGCCCGAAGACTGCCGAAGCACCCGCTTCCGGCGGCCCTCATCGGCCGCCTCGCCGTCGACGCGCGCGAGCAGGGCCAAGGGATCGGAAAGTACATGCTCATGGACGCGCTCACACGGGCGGTCGCGGCGAGCGCGTTGATCGGCATCTACGCGGTCATCGTCGACGCAATCGACGACAACGCCAAGGCCTTTTACCGAAAATACGGTTTCCAGCCGTTCCCCGACACGCCGACACGCCTGTTCATTCCTCTTGAAACCGCGTTTCCGCGCAAATCGGGATAACAAGTGAGGACTGGGCGGGCGGCGGGCGCGGGGTAGCGCCCGGCGCCCGGCGCCGCGGCCGCCGCGCGCGGTCAGCGGGTGGGTTGCGGAACCTCGCCCGAGTAGTCGTAGAAGCCGCGACCCGACTTGCGTCCCAGCCAGCCCGCCTCGACGTACTTCACCAGCAGCGGACACGGGCGGTACTTGGTGTCGGCGAGCCCCTCGTAGAGCACCTGCATCACCGCCAGACAGGTGTCGAGGCCGATGAAGTCGGCGAGCTCGAGCGGCCCCATCGGGTGATTGGCGCCCAGCTTCATGGCGGTGTCGATCGCTTCGACCGAGCCGACGCCCTCGTAAAGCGTGTAGACCGCCTCGTTGATCATCGGCAACAGGATGCGGTTGACCATGAAGGCGGGAAAGTCCTCGGCGTTCACCGGGGTCTTGCCGAGCTTGATCGTCAGCTCGCGGATCGTCTGGAAGGTGTCGTCGTCGGTGGCGAGGGAGCGGATCAATTCGACCAGCTTCATGACCGGCACCGGGTTCATGAAGTGCAGGCCCATGAACTTGCCGGGCCGGTCGGTGGCCGAGCCGAGCCGCGTGACCGAGATCGACGAGGTATTGGTGACGAGCATCGCTTCGGGCTTCAGCTTGCCCACGAGGTTCTTGTAGATGTCGCGCTTGATCTCCTCGTTCTCGGTCGCCGCCTCGATGACGAGGTCGCAATCGGCGAAGTCGCCGTAGCCGGCGGCGGGAACGATCCGCTTGAGCGTCGCGGTCTTGTCCTGCTCGGTGATCTTTCCTTTGGCCACTTGGCGGACCAGGTTTTTCTCGAGACGCTTCAGGGCCTCGTCGAGCCGCTCGCGCGAGACGTCGAACAGGCGGGTCTCGTAGCCCGCCAGAGCGCAGACATGGGCGATGCCGCTGCCCATTTGGCCGGCGCCGATGATGGCGATTTTTTCGATCATTGAGGGGGGCTTCCCGGGCGGATCATTTTGTCGCGGAAAAGTTTTCGATCTCTGATTTAAGCTCCGGCAACACTTTAAACAAGTCGCCGACGATGCCGTAGTCGGCAACCTGAAAGATCGGCGCCTCCTCGTCCTTGTTGATGGCGACGATCACCTTGCTGTCCTTCATGCCGGCGAGGTGCTGGATGGCGCCGGAGATGCCGACGGCGATGTAGAGATCCGGGGCGACGATCTTGCCGGTCTGACCGACCTGGTAGTCGTTGGGCACGAAGCCGGCGTCGACCGCCGCGCGCGACGCCCCGACGGCGGCGCCGAGGAGGTCGGCGATCTCTTCGAGCAGCTTGAAGTTCTCGGCGCTCTGCATGCCGCGCCCGCCCGAGATGACGACGCGGGCGCTGGTGAGTTCCGGCCGCTCGGAGCCCGAAAGCTCCTGACCGAGGAAGCGCGAGAGGCCGGCGTCGCCGGGACCCGCGACCGGCTCGATGGCGCCCGCGCCGCCTTCGGCCGGGGCGGCGGCGAACGCCGTCGCGCGCACGGTGACGAACTTGATCGCATCCTTCGCCTTGACCGTGGCCAGCGCGTTGCCCGCGTAGATGGGGCGCACGAAGGTATCGGGCGATTCGATGGCGACGATGTCGGACACCTGGGCAACGTCGAGCAGCGCGGCGGCGCGCGGCATCACGTTCTTGCCGTTGGCGGTATGAGGTGCGAGCACGTGGCCATAGGACGGCGCGAGGCGGGCGATGAGCGGCGCCACGTTCTCGGCCAGGGCGTGCGCGTAGGCCGCGTCGTCGGCGACCAGCACCTTGGCGACGCCGGCAATCCTGGCCGCCGCCTCGGCGACGCCGCCGCAGCCCTCGCCGGCGACCAGCACGTCGATCCCGCCATCGAGCTCGGCCGCCGCGGTAACCGCGTGCAACGTCGCGCTCTTGATCTCGACGTTGTCGTGCTCGGCGACCACCAGCACCGCCATCAGAGCACCCCGGCCTCGTCGCGCAGCTTGGCCACGAGCTCGGCCGCGCCGGCAAGCTTCACGCCGGCCTGGCGCCGGGGCGGCTCCACCACCTTGAGCACCTCAAGGCGCGGCGTCACGTCGACGCCGAGTTCGTCCGGCGTCAACACGTCGATCGGCTTCCTCTTGGCCTTCATGATGTTGGGCAGCGAGGCGTAGCGCGGCTCGTTGAGGCGCAGATCCGTGGTCATCACGACGGGCAGCTTCAGCGATTCCGTCTCGAGGCCGCCGTCGACCTCGCGGGTCACGGTCGCGCGGCCGTCGGCGATGACCAGCTTCGAGGCAAAGGTTGCTTGCGGCCAGCCCAGCAGCGCCGCCAGCATCGGCCCGGTCTGGCTGCTGTCGTCGTCGATCGCCTGCTTGCCAAGGATGACGATGTCGGGCTGCTCGCGCTCGACCACCGCTTGCAACAGCTTGGCCACGGCGAGCGGCTGCAGCTCGGCGTCGCTCGCAACCAGAATGCCGCGGTCGGCGCCCATCGCCAGCGCGGTGCGGATGGTCTCCTGGCACTGCGCGACGCCGAGCGAGACGGCGACGATCTCGCTCGCCGTGCCGGCCTCCTTGAGGCGCACCGCTTCCTCCACCCCGATCTCGTCGAACGGGTTCATCGACATCTTGACGTTGGCCGTCTCGACGCCGGTCTGGTCTGCCTTCACGCGCACCTTGACGAAGGCGTCGATCACCCGCTTGACGGCGACGAGGACTTTCATGCGTCGATTCCGGGATGCAGCGCAGACATGGTGTGAGGGGCCAGAAACGACAGATTCCGGCGGGTTTGCCGGGCTCATGAGGTGGTTGCAAACTATCGCCCCGCCCCCATGATGTCAACGCCGGGCGGCGGCGGGCGGCGGCGGCCACGGGCGCCGGCTACTCGGCCGATTCGAACAGTGTATCGAGCTCGGAGGGGTCGGCGGGCGCGCCTTTCCTCAGTTCCACCGCACGGTCCTGGTAATAGGCGCTGCGCAACGCCGCGTAGAAATCGACCGAGTTGGCGCGGAGGTCGTCGAGCGGCTCGATCAGGGTCTCGCGCTCGACCACCCCCTTGCCCCCGGTGATCGCAAGGTTGGTGGGGGTGCTGAGCAGGTAGGTGAGGGGGTTGAACAGGGTATCGACGGCGAGGCCGACGCCGTCGCGCACCGTGCTTGGGCCGAGGACCGGGATCATCACGTAGGAGCCCGGACCGGCGCCATAGGAATGCAGCGTCTGACCGAAGTCGGCGTGGTGGCGCTCGAGCCCGTAAGCGGCGGCGACGTCGAACAAGCCGGCGACGCCGAATGTCGAGTTCACAATGAAGCGCCCGGTGGTCACGGCGGCGTCGTTGCCCTCGAGCTGCAGCAGGTCGTTGGCCAGGACGACCGGCGAATTGAGGTTCTCGATGAAGTTGTTGACCAGGCGCTTGGCCACGTCGGGCATGATAAAGCCGTATGCCTTGGCGATCGGCCGCAGCAGATAGGTGTCGAAGACCTCGTTGAAGGCGAAGATGCCGCGGTTGAAGCCCTCGTACGGATCCTTGATCTCCTCGCCCGGCCCGCCCTCGGCGATCGCGACGTCCGGGGGCGCCGGCGCGGCGGCAAAACCCGGCTCGGGCGCCGGCGCGGCGGGATCGACCCATGGCGGCGCGGCGGCGGGATCGACCCATGGCGGCGCCTGGGCTGGGGCAAAAACCGGCGCTGGGGCAAAAACCGGCTGGCGCGGCGGCGCGATGGGCGCGAAGGATGGCGGCGCCGGCAATCCACCGGCGGCGGCGGCGATCTCCGCCGCGAGGCCGGGAAAGGCTTTGGCCGCGTTGCTCGCGATACTCGCGCGCAGCTCGGGCGCCGCGGCGATCGCCGCCGCGACGACGTCGGCGGCAAGGGCGGGGTTCTCCGCGATCGCGCCGATGACGACGGCGTTCATCCCCGCCTCGGCGCTGCGTCCGGCCCTGCTGCTGTAGATTGACGCCAAGTGCTGCGCGTTCAGGTATTGCACCAGCGCCGCGTCGCGCTGGGCGAGCTCACGGCTCTCGCGGGCGGCCCCCTCGATCCGCGCGGCGATGTGCTGAGGCAGGGCCGCCCACGCCTCGACCGCCAGCGCGCAAGAGGCGGCGGCCACGGCGAGCAGCGCCAACCCCACGGTCCGAATTCTTCGCATCGGCCCCCGTTGCCCCCATGCCGTCAGCGGCCCACCGCCCGGCGCGGTTCTAGCGCCGTGGAGATTGGCCGCGGACTTGCCCAACCAGGCTTGACGCCAAGCCCTCACCCTCGTGCAGACCCAGGGCCGGGCGCTGACGGGCTCACGGCGAGGACCGATCGGGGTGTTCTCGCTACCCGCCGCATGCCGAGCCCGTCGAAGCATGAGCCTGCCGCGGCGAGAAGTGCGAAGATCGTGGGTGATTCGGCGGCGCAGCTCTGAGGCGCAGGCTAGTCGGTGACCGGCCGCCAATCGCCGGCAAGCTTTTCGGCGGCGGCGACCTCGTCGGCGGTCATGCGCGCCTCGATCTCATGGCGCGCCCCGATTGCCCGCTCGAGCTTCTGGCCGGCGGCGAGGGTGGTCCAGAACAGCGCCTGAACCAAGTCCTTCCCGACGCCTTCGCCGCGCTCGTAGCGTTGGCCGAGGCCGGCCTGCGCCTTGGCATACCCGCGGTCGGCGGCGCTGCGGTACCACCTGACAGACTCTTTCAGGTCCTGCCCGGCGCCGATGCCGTCCCGGTACATCTTGCCGAGGTTGTATTGGGCGCGCACGCTGCCGTGTTTCGCGGCCTTGAGAATCCACTCGAAGGCGATCGTCTGATCCTTGGGGACGCCGAGGCCATAGCCGTACATCTTGCCGAGCGTATACTCCGAGCGCGCAAACCCTTGCTTTGCGGCCCGTTCCAGCCACGGCACCGCGGCCGCGGGGTCGGTGCCCACGCCTTCTCCGGCGATGTAGCTGTTGGCGAGGCTGTGCTGCGCCACGGCCATGTCTTGCTCCGCCGCCTTACGCCACCAGACGACGGCCAGCGCGGGGTCGCGGGCGACGCCCTTGCCCTGATCGTGCATGACGCCGAGATTGTATTGAGCGCGCGTGTCGCCGGCATCGGCCATCGGCCGCCATTCCTTGAGCGCCGCCGCGAACTCGCCCCGCTGGTAAGCCTCCCAGCCGCTTTCGAAGTCCGCCTGCACAGGTGCGGCGGCAAACGCCAGGGCCAGCGCCAAGGCAGCCGCCAGGCAACTCCGGGCCGGTCCGCGTCGGTCATGCGCGTCGGTTGTCGTCTCGATCTTCATGGCTTTCCCCATGTCATGCCAGTCTGCAATACCAGGCCCCAATGCCAGGCCCCAATGCCAGTCTGCAATACCAGGCCCCAATGCCGTCCCCGTATCATTCACTTCGACGCTGCAACCGCCGGCAGCTTGGTGGTGCGCGCGCGCAGGACCTCGATCAGGCCCTGGATCCCGTGCCGCTGGACCACCGCGGCGAACTCCGAGCGCTGGGTCACCACCATGCTCACTCCCTCGACCATGATATCGATGATGCGGTAGCGCGCGCCGGTCGTCCGCACCCGCCAGGCGGCTTCGATCGGCGGCCCGCTCGGGCGCAGAATGCGCGTGCTCACCACCACGTCCTTGGTGCCAGCCGGGCGCTCGGAGAGGATGGTCATGCTCTCCCCGGCGTAGCCGCCGAGCCGCGCCGAATACGTCTGCAGCACGTACTCGCCGAACAGCGCCAGATAGTCGCTCCGTTGCTCCGGCGTCGCCTGGCGCCAGTAGCGGCCGAGCACGAAGCGGCCGATGAACGCGAGGTCGAAGCTCTCGCTCAACAGGCTGCGGAACCGCGCCTCGCGCGCCTCCAGGCTGGCGCCGGGCGCGCCCAGCGCCGCGATCGCCTGCTCGCCGAGCCGGCGGATCAACTCCGACGCCACGCCCGGCTGCACCGCGGCGACGGCAAAGTTGCGCAGGCCAATCCACAAACCGACTACCGTGGACAGAAAAAATCGGCGGGTCATCGCATCGTCGCTCCGTTTCCCCGACCACTCCGCGTCGCGAATGACGTCTAGTGCGCCGCGGCGGCGCCATGTTTCCATCTCCACGGCGGCGAAGCAACCTCAAATTACCGCCGTGCTTGGCCGTCTCGTTGGCGAACCGGCGCGATTCTCGCCGATCCGGCGCCGTCCTCGGCCGGTGTACCCCGGTGCGCGCCGCCGCGCCGCCCTTGGCCAACCGAATCTCAGCGGTAGGCGCCGGGCCGCCACAGCACGTCCTTGGCGCCGTCGTCGTTCACGTGGCGGCTCAGCACGAAGAGGTGGTCGGAGAGGCGGTTGATGTACTTGACGGCAAGCGGGTTGACCGGCTCGCGCGCGGCCAGGGCGGTGATCTCGCGCTCGGCCCGGCGCGCGATCGTGCGCGCGAGGTGGAGATAGGCGGCGGCGGGCGCGCCGCCGGGCAGCACGAACGAATCGAGCGGCTTGAGCGCGGCGTTGAGCGCGTCGATCTCGCGCTCGAGGCGGTCGACCTGGCTCTGCTGGATGCGCAGGTCCGCGCCGGCGTCGGCGCTGGCGTCGGCGCTGGCGGCGGCGCTCGGGCGGCAAAGGTCGGCGCCGAGGTCGAACAGGTCGTTTTGGATGCGCTGAAGCATCTCGTCGACCGCGCCCGAGGCGTGCAGCCGGGCAACCCCGACCGCCGCATTGGCCTCGTCGACGGCGCCGTAGGCGGCGACGCGCGGGTCGTGCTTGGGCACCCGCGCACCGTCGCCCAGCGAGGTCTCGCCGCGGTCGCCGCCGCGGGTGTAGATGCGCGTGAGCTTCACCATCGCCCGTCTCCCCCCGGCCAAGGCGCCGCGCGGCTCAGCCGCGGCTCAGCCGCGGCTCAGCCGCGGTTCAGCCACGATTCAGCAAGTACAAAACGACCACGAGCGCGATCGCCAGCGCCTGCGCGGCGACCCGCGCCCGCATCAGCTTGTTGCCGTACTTGCGGTTGAACTCGCCGCCCCGCAGCATGCCGACGATACCGGTCGCCAGCACCGCGAGCACGGCGATCAAAGCGACGACGATGAGTGCGGAAAGGAGCGATTCCATGGCCCTGGCTCAGCCCGGCCCCGTATTCAGGCCGGCCCACTATCCAGCCCGGCCCACTATTCAGCCCGGCCCAGTATAGGGCGGACATCCGCCACATCCCAGCGGCTTTGACGGCGGCCCGGTTTCCGGCCAGCCGGCGCCGCGCGATGACGTGCGCCTCGATCCCGGCGGCGACCGCTCGCCGTCCCCGGCACACCCGTGATGCGGCACCGATTCAACCGGGATGCGGCGTACATTACCTGTGGGGAAGTCGATCAGGCGCCGGCGATCGTGAGCGCCAGACCTTCGCGTCGCGGCCGGAGATGAGCGTCTCGCAAGACTTGCCCGGCGCGCAGCGCCTCCTACTCGAGGCCGATCATGCGGCGGACGTCCTCGGGCGACTTGCGGGCGTTGCGCAGGCCGCGCAGGGTGACGGCGCGGTTGCGCTTGGCGAGGCGCAAGCCGTTGGGATCGGTGATCATCGGGTGATGGTGGTAGATCGGCGTGCGCAGCCCCAAAAGCGCCTGCAAGACGCGGTGCAGGTGGGTCGCGCCGAACAGGTCCCAGCCGCGGGTCACCAACGTCACCCCCTGGTGGTGGTCGTCGAGCGTCACCGCGAGGTGGTAGCTGGTGGCGACATCCCGGCCCGCCATAATCACGTCGCCCACGGCGAGGACGTCGGCCTCCACCCGACCCGCCTTGCGATCGGTCCAGGTGAGCGGCCCGGCGAGGGTGCCGGCCTTTCTCACGTCGATGCGCAGCGCGTGGGCCTTGCCGGCGCGAATGCGGCGGTTCTGCTCCTGCCGACCGAGGTCGCGGCAAGTGCCGGGATAGTGCGGACCTTCGGAGCCGTGCGGCGCGGCGCCCGCGCGCTTGATCTCGGCACGCACCTCGGCGTCGATGCAGAAGCACGGGTAAATGGCGCCGAGCCGGCTCAACTCCTCGAGCGCCTCGGTGTAGCTCGCCAAGTGCTCCGACTGGCGCCGCACCGGCCCGTCCCAATCGATGCCGAGCCACGCCAGGTCCTGGTAAATCGCCTGCTCGAACGTCGGCCGGCAGCGGCGCCGCTCGATGTCCTCGATGCGCAGGTAGAAGCGCCCGCCCGTCTCGCGCGCGACGCGCCAGCTCACCAGCGCCGAATAGGCGTGGCCCAAGTGCATGTAGCCCGTGGGGCTGGGCGCGAAGCGGGTCGTCGGCGGCGGCCCCGGCGGGTGCTGGGCGAGGCCCTCGGAGGCCGGCTTTTCCTCGACGGGGCGGGGCATCGGGTGTACGAACGTTCTCCGCGGCAACGCGCCGCCGTAAGCTGCCACAGCCCGGCCCGTTTGGGAATGCCGGAGTGGCGTTTAGCGCCGGCTTCAACTCGATCGTGCGCCGCCGTCCGGGAACGAACGCTTTGCGATGGACGCCCCACCCAAGATATCCGGCCCCGGCCGGCCGCCCGCCTCGGGCGGGCCGGCGCGGCAACTCGTTGTATTTTTGCACGGCTGGGGGTCCGACGGCAACGACCTGATCGCACTGGCGGCGGATTGGGCCCGGCGCTTGCCCAACGCCCGCTTCGTCGCGCCGCACGCGCCCGATCCGTGCGAGCAGAACCCGGCCGGCCGCCAGTGGTTCGGCCTGACGGACCGCGACCCGCGCGCCCTCGGCCAAGGCGCGGCGCGCGCGGCCGGGATCATCGACCGCTTTCTCGACGACGAGCTGGCGCGGCTGGGCTTGAGCGACGAGCGGCTGGCGCTCGTCGGCTTCAGCCAAGGCACGATGATGGCGCTCTACGTGGCGCTGCGCCGGGCGCGTGCCTGCGCCGCGGTGGTCGGCTACTCCGGCGCGCTCGTCGGCGGCGAAACCCTGGCCAACGAGCTGCGCTCGAGACCGCCCGTGTTCCTGGCCCACGGCGACGCCGACGAGCGCATCCCGTTCGACTCGCTCACCGCCGCCGTCGCGGAGCTCGGCCGCCTCGACGTGCCGGTGCGCTGGCACGTCGCCCGCGGCGTCGGCCACGGCATCGACGCCGAGAGCCTCGCCCTCGGCGGCGACTTCCTGGCCGACGCGCTCGGCGGCTGAGGCGTCAGATCACGCCGCCCTCGCGCAGGCGCGCGATCTCGCCCGCATCGAGGCCGAGCAGCTCGCCGAGCACGTCGTCGGTGTGCTCGCCGAGGAGCGGCGGCGGCGCGTGGTACTCGATCGGCGTCTCCGAGAAGCGCATCGGGCTCGCCACCATCGGCACGCGCCCGGCGAGCGGATGGTCGAGCTCGAAGCGCATGCCGCGCGCCCGGACCTGAGGGTCGGCGAACACCTCGTCGAGCGCGTTGATCGGCCCGCACGGCACGCCCACCGCCTCGAGCGCGTCCTGCCACTCGCGGTTGGTGCGCGCCTTGATCTGCTCGGCGATCATCGGCAGCAGCCGCTCGCGGTTGCGGATTCGCGCGGCGTTGGTGGCGAAGTCCGGGTCGTCGGCCAGCTCGGGCCGGCCGATGACGGCGCACAGGCCGGCGAACTGGGTGTCGTTGCCGACCGCGACGATGATCTGGCCGTCGGCCGTGGCAAACGGCTGGTACGGCACGACGTTGGGATGAGCGTTGCCCATCCTGGGTGGCGGGCGGCCCGACGTAAGGTAGTTCATCGCCTGGTTGGCGAGCATCGCAACCTGGCAGTCGAGCAGCGCCAGGTCGATGTGCTGGCCGCGCCCGGTGCGCTCACGCCGGGCCAGCGCGGCAAGCACGGCGATCGTGGCGTACATGCCGGAAAACAGATCGGCGATGGCGACGCCCACCCTCTTGGGACCGCCGCCGGGGGCGCCGTCGGGCTCGCCGGTGATGCTCATCAGCCCGCCCATGCCCTGGGCGATGAGATCGTAGCCGGCGCGCTCGCGACAAGGCCCGGTCTGGCCGAAGCCGGTGATCGAGCAATAGATCAGGTGCGGGTGGCTCGCCTCGAGGTCGTCGTAGCCGAGGCCGAACCTGGCGAGCCCGCCGACCTTGTAGTTCTCGATCAGGATGTCGCACTTCGCCGCGAGCTCGCGGGCCAGGCGCTGGCCCTCCGGCGTGGCGAGGTCGAGCACGATCGATTTCTTGCCCCGGTTGCACGAGAGGTAGTAGGCCGGCTCGCTGGTGTCGCGGCCGGCGGCGTCCTTGAGGTAGGGCGGCCCCCAGCGGCGCGTGTCGTCGCCCTGGCCGGGGCGCTCGACCTTGATGACCTCGGCGCCGAGGTCGGCGAGATTCTGCCCGGCCCACGGGCCGGCGAGCACGCGGCTCAGGTCAAGGACGCGGATGTGCGAGAGCGGTCCAGGCATGGGCTGACACCTCCGATCGACGACGCCCCGCCACCATAGCCAACGCCCCGCCCCCTGCCCAGCATGAGCATTGGAGGCGGCGGCGCGGCAGGTCCGGGCGGGCCGCTTGCGCCTTTTTTGCCTTGCGCGACGGCCGCTAGCATGTATTTTTGCTTGCCATACAAGCATTAGGGAGCGTGACGTGACCGCCTCGCTGGAGCGTTACCCGGCGCTCGTGCTGAACGCCGACTTCCGCCCCTTGAGCTACTTCCCGCTGTCGCTGTTGCCGTGGCGGGAGGTGGTCAAGGCGGTGTTTCTCGAGCGCGTCAACATTGTTTCGGAGTACGACCGGCTCGTGCGTTCGCCGAGCTGGGTGGTCCGCCTGCCCAGCGTGATCTCGCTCAAGCGTTACATCCCGACCAGCCGGCGCCCGGCCTTCACCCGCTTCAACGTGTTCCTGCGCGACCGGTTTACCTGTCAGTACTGCGGCCTCGGCTTCCCCACCGACGAGCTGACCTTCGACCACCTCGTGTCGCGCTCGCGCGGCGGACGCACCACCTGGGACAACGTCCTCACCGCCTGCTTCAGCTGCAATCGGGCCAAGGGCGACCACCTGCCCGACGAATGCCACATCTACCCCCTGGTCGCGCCGACGGCGCCCACCCTGCGCCGCCTGCAGGAGAACGGCCGCGCCTTTCCGCCCGACTTCCTGCACAACAGCTGGCGCGACTTCCTCTACTGGGACACCGAGCTCGAGGCCTGATCCCGCCGCTCGACGGCGCGGAGGCCAAGCCGAAACCGTTGACAACCCCAGCCGCGGACGGTCTATTACGACGATCCGGCTGGGGTGCCCTCAAGGGCTGAGAGTACACTCATCGAACCTGACCTGGGTTATGCCAGCGTAGGGAGCCGGCGGCGACGATAGCGTCGGTGCGCCGCGTTCCCCTAGGGAGACCGGAACGGTGCAATGACGGCGCAGCCGCCGCTTGATCTTAGCCTTTATCTCGTCGTCGACCCCCGACGGTGCGAAGGACGTGCGCTGCTCGCCCTCGTCGAGGCCGCGGTCGCGGGCGGCGTCACCGCCGTCCAGCTGCGCGACAAGCAGAGCTCGACCCGCCGCCTCGTGCACGAGGCGCGCCGCCTGAAGGCGTGGCTGGCCGGGCGCGCCGTTCCCTTGCTCGTCAACGACCGGGTGGACGTGGCGCTCGCCGCCGAGGCCGACGGCGTGCATCTCGGCCAGGACGACATGGCGCCCGCCGACGCCCGCCGGCTGCTCGGCCCCGACGCGGTGATCGGGCTGACCGTCCGCTCGCTCGCCGAGGCGCGCGCGGCGCCCCGCGATGTCGTCGACTACGTCAGCATCGGCGGCGTCTTCGCCACCGCGAGCAAGGACAACCCCGAGCCGCCGTGCGGCCTCGAGGGCTTGCGCCGGATCGCCGCGGCGCTCGATCTGCCGCGCGTCGCGATCAGCGGCATCGACCACGGCAACGCGGCCGACGTGATCCGCGCGGGCGTCGACGGGGTGGCGGTGATCTCGGCCATCTGCGCCGCGCCCGACCCCCGGGCGGCGAGCGCCGCGCTGGCCGCGACCGTGCACGGCGCGCGGCACCGGCGGCAACGGAAGGTGAGCGCATGATCGCCACGGCCTTGACCATCGCCGGCTCCGACAGCGGCGGCGGCGCCGGCATCCAGGCGGACCTCAAGACCTTCTCGGCGCTCGGCGTCTACGGCGCCTCGGTGATCACCGCGCTCACCGCGCAGAACACCCGCGAGGTGCGCGCGATCCACGACGCGCCGCCCGACTTCATCGCCGCCCAGATCGACGCGGTGTTCGACGACATCCGCATCGACGCGGTGAAGATCGGCATGTTGAGCCGCTCCGAGGTCATCGATGCGGTCGCCGCGGGCCTCGAGCGCCACGGCGTCACGCGCGTCGTCCTCGATCCCGTCATGGTGGCGAAGAGCGGCGATCGCCTGTTGCGGCCCGCCGCGGTGGCGACCCTGCGCGAGCGGCTGTTGCCGCTGGCGACCGTGATCACGCCGAACCTGCCCGAGGCGGCGGTGCTGCTCGAAGAGCCCGCCGCCGGCGTCGAGGCGGACATGGCGGCGGCCTGCGCCCGGCTGTTGCGCCTGGGCCCGCGCTACGCGCTGCTCAAGGGCGGCCACCTGAGCGGGCCGGAAAGCGTCGATTATCTGTGCGGCGAGGCCGTGCGGCGGCGCTTCGCCGCGCCGCGCGTCGAGACCCGCAACACCCACGGCACGGGATGCACGCTGTCCAGCGCCATCGCCGCCTACCTCGCCCGCGGCATCGAGGTGCCCGAGGCGGTCGAGCGGGCCAAGGACTACCTCACCCGGGCGCTGCGCGCGGCCGACGAGCTGGCGGTGGGCGGCGGCCGCGGGCCCGTGCACCACTTCCACGCGCTGTGGAGCGCCAGCGAGGCGGCGCAATGAGCTTCTCGCAGGACGCCTGGACGAGAACCGCGCCGATCTACGACGCCATCCTCGAGCACCCGTTCAACCGCGAGCTCGCGGCGGGGACCTTGAGCACCGAGCGGTTCCGCTTCTACATGCTGCAGGACGGGGTTTACCTGATCGCGTTCTCGCGGGCGCTGTCGGTCGCCGCGGCGCGGGCCGAGGCCACCGACGACATGGTCACGTTCGCCGAGAGCGCGCGCGAGGCGGTAGTCGTCGAGCGGGCGCTGCACGAGAGCTACTTCCGCCAGTTCGGCATCGCGCCCGAGGAGGCCGCCCGCACCGAGCCGTCGCCGACCTGTCTCGGCTACAACAGCTTCCTGCTGGCGACGGCGTATCACGCGCCGTACGAGGTCCTGGTCGCCGCGCTCCTGCCGTGCTTCTGGATCTACTGGGAGGTCGGCAAGCACATCATGGCCGTTGCCGCGTCCGACAACCCGTTCCAGGCGTGGATCGACACCTACGCCGACGAAGCGTTCGGCGCCGCCGTGCAGGGCGTCATCGCGGTCGCCGACAGGGTCGCGGCCGGCGCCAGAGAGACCACGCTCGCCGGGATGCACGCGGCGTTCGCGCGGGCGGCGCAGCTCGAGTGGATGTTCTGGGACAGCGCCTACCGGCTGGAAGGCTGGCCGGTCGGCTGAGGCGAGGGGTGGCGATGGCGGCCCGACGGGAACCCAGCGACGTGATCGCGATCATCGGCGGCGGCGTGTGCGGTCTTGCCATCGGCTGGCGTCTGGCGCAAGCCGGCCGCGCCGTCACCGTCTTCGAGCGCGGCGAGGCGGGTCTCGGCGCCACCTGGGCGGCGGCCGGCATGCTGGCGCCGCAGGTCGAGGCCGAGCCGAGCGAGGAGCCCTTGCTGAGCCTCGCCCTCGAGAGCCGGGCGATGTGGCCCGATTTCGCCCGCGAGCTCGAAGAGGCATCGGGGATTTCCATCGACTACCGGACCGAGGGCACCATCGTCGTCGCCCACGACCGCGACGACGTCGAGCGCCTGAGGTTTCAGTACGACTTTCAGCGCCAGCTCGGCCTCGACCTCGAGTGGATCCCGGGTTCCGAGGCGCGCCGGCGCGAGCCGCACCTGGCGCGCAGCGTCACGGCCGCGGTGTTCAGCCCGCTCGACCATCAGGTCGACAACCGCAAGCTGGCCCGGGCGCTCAGCGCGGCCTTCACGGGCGCCGGCGGCGAGTTGCGCGAGCACACCGAGGTGCTTGAAATCCTCGCCGACGGTGACCACGTGACCGGCGTGCGGTTTGCCGCTCAGCGGCTGGGCCGCCGGAGCCTCGCGGCGGACGCGGTGGTGCTCGCCGCCGGCGTCTGGTCGCGCGATATCGGCGGCCTGCCCCAGGCCCTGCGCCCGCCGGTGCGGCCGGTGAAGGGGCAGATGCTGGCGGTTCAGATGCCCCCCGGGGCGCCGCTGTTGAGCCACGTGGTGTGGGGCCCGGCCATATACCTGGTTCCGCGCTCCGACGGGCGCCTGCTGGTCGGGGCGACCGTCGAGGAGAAGGGTTTCGACACGACGTTGACGGCGGGCGGCGTGCTCGATCTCCTGCGCGAGGCGTGGGAGACCCTGCCCGGCATCTACGACCTGCCGCTCGTCGAGACGTGGGTGGGATTGCGGCCGGGCAGCCGCGACGACGCCCCAATTCTGGGAGCGACCGATTTGGGCGGATTGATCATGGCCACGGGGCACCACCGCAACGGCATCCTGCTTGCCCCGCTCACCGGGCGCGCGATCGCCGATCTCCTGATCGGCGGCGCGACGCCCGAGTCGATCGCGCCGTTCTCGCTGGCGCGCTTCGCGCCCAAATCGGGCGCCGCGGCCAAGCCGGCGCCCTCGGCGAGCCGGCTCGAGCCCGTGGCGGAACGATGACCGGGACCATCTCCTTCAACGGCGAGTCCAGGCCATACGCGGACCAGACGGTGCGCGAGCTTCTCGCCGCTTGCGGCATCGACCCCGAGCACCCCGGCATCGCGGTGGCGGTCAACGCCGGCGTGACGCCGCGCGCCGAGTGGGCGACCAAGCGCCTTAAGCCGGGCGACCGCGTCGAGGTCGTGCAGGCGAAGGCCGGCGGCTGAGCGCGGCGATGTCAGGCAAGCTCGTCATCGCCAACAAGAGCTTCGGCTCGCGGTTGTTCATCGGTTCGGCCGGCTACCCCAACCAACGGGTCATGCTCGACGCCATCGAGGCCAGCGGCGCCGAGGTGGTGACCGTGGCCATGCGCCGCGTCAGCCTCGACGGCGGCGGCGAAAGCCTGTTCGATCTGTTGCGCGGGCGCTGCGAGATCCTGCCCAACACCGCCGGCTGCTACACCTCGCGCGACGCCGTGCTGACGGCGCGGCTGGCGCGCGAGGCGCTGGGCTCGGACTGGATCAAGCTCGAGGTCATCGGCGACGACGAGACCCTGTTCCCCGACGTCGAGCACCTGCTGGGCGCGGCGCAAGAGCTGGTGAACGACGGCTTCGTCGTGCTGCCCTACTGCAACGACGACCCGGTGACGTGCAAGAAGCTCGAGGACGTGGGCTGCGCCGCGGTCATGCCCCTGGGCGCGCCGATCGGCTCGGGCATGGGCATCCGCAACCCTTACAACATCCGCATTATCCGCGACCAGTGCTCGGTGCCGGTGATCGTCGATGCGGGCGTCGGCACCGCCTCCGACGTGGCCATCGCCATGGAACTGGGCTGCGACGGCGTGCTGCTCAACAGCGCCGTCGCGCGCGCCCGCGACCCGGTGAAGATGGCGCGCTCGATGCGTCTGGCGATCGAGGCCGGGCGGCTGGCGCACGAGGCCGGGCGCATGCCGCGGCGGATGTACGCGAAGGCGTCGACCTCCGACGAGGATATGATCGAGGTGTGAGCCTGCCCGAGCCGCCGCTGTTGCTGATCACCGACCGCGCCATGGCCCGGCGGCCGCTGCGCGAGGTGGCGGCGGCGGCGCTTCGCGGCGGCTGCCGCTGGGTGATGGTGCGCGAAAAGGACCTCGCGGAGGCGGCGCTGGCGAGCCTCGTCAAGGACATCATGGAACTTGCCCGTCCTTACGGCGCGGCGGTGAGCGTCAACGGCGCCGCCCGCGTCGCGGCCGATTGCGGCGCCCGTGGCGTGCACCTGCCGCAAGGCCATGCCGTGGCCGAGGCCCGGCGCGCGGTCGGCCGCGAAGCCCTCGTGGGGGTGTCCGCCCACGCGCTCGAGGAAGCCGCGAACGCCGCCGCCGAGGGCGCCGATTACCTCACCGCAAGCCCGGTATTCGCCACCGCGAGCAAGCCCGGCTACGGCCCGGCCCTCGGCCTCGAGGGCCTGAGCCGCGTCGCCGGGGCGGTCGACATTCCCGTCCTCGCCCTGGGCGGCGTTACGGCGGCGAACGCCGCCGACTGCCTCGCGGCGGGCGCCGCGGGCGTGGCGGTCATGGGCGCGGTGATGCGCGCCCGCGACCCCGAGCGGGCGGCGGCGGCGCTGGTCGCGGCCCTTAAATCCGCTCCGACAGCCAGATGGCGAGCCGCGTTCCGGCCTTGACGGCGCGCGTGAACGGGCCGTAGCCGGCCATCTCCTCGGCGCCTCCGGCCAGGGCCGCGTCGCGGTGGCCCAGCTCGTCTTCGCGGAACTCCTCGATCAGCGCGCGCAGCTCGGCCTCGTCGTCGCCGAGCCGGGCGGCCTGGCCCGCGTAGTGCTCGCCGATCACGGTCTCGACCGCGACGGTGCACGCCATGGCCGCGCGCTCGCCCATCAGCGCGCTCGCGGCGCCAAGGGCGTATCCGGCCACGTGCCACAGCGGTGACAGCGCCGTCGGCCGCACCCGGCGCTCGACGACGAGCTTATCGAAGGCCTCGAGGTGGCTCTTCTCCTGCTCGGCCATGCGGCGAATCTCGCCCGCCCCCGCGGCCCGGCCGAGGACCGCGAGCTGGCCGTCGTAGATGCGGGCGGCGCCGTACTCGCCGGCGTGGTCGACGCGGATCATGCGCGCGATCAGCTCGGCGCGGCTGGGGTCGCCCGGCAGCCGGTCCTCGCCGGTGAGTTTGGGTCGCTTCCTGGCCGCTTCGCTCATGGCTGCGCCTTTCTCGCCAGCGCCGCCGCGGCGCCGAGGCTGAGCGCGGCGAGGGCGGCCGAGTACATCAAATTATAGCCGGGGATCGAGACGCCGAACAGCGACCAGGCGACCTCGCCGCAGGGCGGCGGCGCGGGGCCGAGGAGCTGCGCCCTCATGTCGTCCAGGGTCTGTGGGACCTCGCCGCCTACGCACACGGCCAGCTCCTCGAACCAGCCCACTTGGACGCCCACGTGCCACAAGGCCGTGCCGGCCCCGGCGGCGAACGCGGCCCCGGCGAGGCCGACGAACAGCGCCGGCCAGCGGCCCGGAGCCGCCAGCGCCAGCGCGCCCAGCGCCAGCGTCGCGCCGTAGGGGTAGCGCTGATAGACGCACAACGGGCAGGGATCGAGCCCGGCCAGGTACTGGGCGAGGAACGCCGCGGCGAGCGCCGCGACGCTCGCCGCCACGATCACGCCGCCGACGGCGCGCGGTGTCAGCATGGCGTCACCATAGCCGTTCGCGCGGGGCTTGGGGAGTGGCGCCGAGCTCAGCGGAGCAGCCGTATCAAGGCGAAGCCGCCCACGAGCAACAGGGCGAATGCCGCGGTCACCTTGCCGAGGTGGTTCTCGACGAAGGCGCGGAGCGGCGTGCCGAAGCGCCACAGCAGCGCCGCCACGGCGTAAAAGCGCAAGCCCCGGGACAACACCGAGCCCAAGACGAAGATCGTCAAGTCGAGGTGCGTCACGCCGCTGGCGATGGTGAAGACCTTGTACGGGAGCGGCGTGAGGCCGGCGGTGAAGACGATCCACAAACCCCATGCGTTGTAAGTGTCGCGGAAGCTCGCGAACGCATCGCCGCCGCCGTA
The DNA here is from genome assembly GCA_022563655.1 of Pseudomonadota bacterium. Classification (GTDB taxonomy): domain Bacteria; phylum Pseudomonadota; class Alphaproteobacteria; order JAAXGF01; family JAAXGF01; genus JADFMW01. The sequence goes on along the minus strand of JADFMW010000016.1, from coordinate 1,387 downwards.
GAACTCGAGGAGCGGCCGGCCCACCGTCTCGAACACGAAGTAGCCGATGCCGTAGCCGGCGAGCCCGCCCAGCACCGAGGCGACCGTGCACACGAGCGCGATGCGCCACGCCCGCGCCCGCGCCGCGAGCACCATCGGCACCAGGAGCACGTCGGGCGGGATGGGAAAGATCGAGCTCTCGATGAACGCCACCAGCGCCAGCAGCGCCAGCGCGTGGCGGTGCGCCGCGAGCCCCATCGTCCAGTCGTAAAGCCGCCTCAGCATGTCTCGATCCCGGCGCCCGCGCGCGCCGGCCCCGGCCGTGTCGGGACCAGCCGCGTCGACCGGTCCGGTGCGCGCGCATATAGCCCGAGCGGCGCGCCCGGGGCAATGCCCCGGGCGGGAGCCGGTGGGAGCCGGTGGGAGCCGGCGCGGCGCTGCGCGTCTGTTGACCGTTGGGGGGCCTGGGCTATGATGTCCGCGCGCACCAAGCCCCTGTGGCGGAACCGGTAGACGCGGCAGACTCAAAATCTGTTGTCCGCAAGGACGTGGGAGTTCGAGTCTCCCTGGGGGCACCATTTTTTTCAATGAGTTACGGGATGCGCCGCTTCTCGTTATCTGCCTATACTGCGCGTTAGGTAGCAAATAGGTAGCACGGGAAGCCGTTTCGTCGGGTTTCCTGGCCCGTTGGTCACCCCGGTCCGCTAGTCTGCGCCTCCGTCCTCGGCGTCGTCGTCGCCGTCAGCCGGGAGGGCCGGGCACCTTCCCCGCCTTGGGCGAAGGGGTGGCGTTCGCTGGGGCGGCTTCGGGGTATATCGTGCACGCGCGGGCCGGTGCTCACCCCGGGGACCCCCCCTCGGCTTCCTGTGCGCGCGTGTAGTTCCCCTCCAATTTCGCGGGCGGAATTCTCGGCGTTCCCCATCCCGGCGCGAATTTCTAGCACCATTGCCGAAGCAGCCTGAAAAAGGGATGAACACGCATTGGAGACTGCCGGATCAGGACCGGATTCGCCTTCGACAGCCATATTTGCTACGCTACCGGTGACCGCGAGTGGTCATCAGGGGAATCTCGGATAATTCGCTTTTTCAGGAGGTATCCGGATGCAGATGAATTGGGAGAAAATCAAGCCAGGTCTGTGGGGTGCTATCGGTGGTGCAATCGTATTAGCCATCATCGGCTTCGCTTGGGGTGGATGGGTTACAGGTGGCACTGCACAGAAAATGGCTGAGGAAATGGCTGAAGATGCCGTCGTTGGCCGCTTGGCACCGATTTGTGTCGAGCAGTTTAGCCAGGATTCGGAGAAAGATCAGAAGCTCAAAGAATTGAAAGAAGAAAGTTCCTGGAAGAGAAGTGACTACGTAGAAAAACAGGGTTGGGCGACAATGCCTGGCGAAAAGAACCCCGACAG
>JADFMW010000191.1 GCA_022563655.1 Pseudomonadota bacterium | reverse complement strand
GCCGTTGTTGCCGTTGTTGCCGTTGTTGCCGTTGTTGCCGTTGTTGCCGTTGTTGCCGTTGTTGCCGTTGTTGCCGTCGCGCGGCGCTCGCCAGCCTCGATTGTGGAGGCGCGCGACGCCGAGCGCAAGCGCGGCGGCGCACACGACCATGCTATCGTGCCCGCCGCTCGCGGTCTATTTGGCTCGACCGGACCCGCCTGCGCTCCGGCTCGGCCCGGCCACCCTGTCGTGAAGCGCGCTGGCGGTACGATCGTGGGCCGTGCTCGACCGCATCATCCGCGACGCGCGATCGCCGCAAACCGTGTGCGCGCGAGACGCTTGCCGGTCTCGATTTTGGAGCCGCGCGAGGCGGAGCGCAAGCACAGCCATGTCGCCCCCCCTGGCGCGCGTCCGCAAGCCCTGCTAGAAAGCCACCCGATGACCGGCCTGCACATGACGGTCGGCAAGTGACGGGCGGCAAGTGAGCAGCTATCGCGAGTTTTGGCCGCGCTACGTGCACCAGCACCGCGACCCGGCGACGCGCCGCCTGCACTTCGCCGGCACCACCGGCGTCCTCCTGCTGCTCATCGCCGCCGCGCTCATGCGCGAGCCGTGGCTGCTGCTCGCCGCGCCGGTCGTGGGCTATGGCTTCGCCTGGACCGGCCACTTTTTGTTGGAGCGCAACCGGCCCGCCACTTTCAGCCATCCGCTGTGGAGCCTGATCGGCGATTTTCACATGTATGGTCTGATGTGGGCCGGACGCATGGACGGCGAGGTGCGGCGGTTGACCGAGTCTGCGGCCGAAAAGCCGGGCGCCGGGCGCGAGCCCCCCACCCCAATGACCGGCGCACCCCAATGACCGGCGGCACCGATTACGGCTAGCCGCCCTGCGCAGCCGCCTGGTCAACGACACTTCTTATTCTTACTGCGACTTCTTACCGCGACATCGGTTACGTTTCCGCCCACGACGCGACGCTCAGGGGCTTTGCCGGCGCCGCCGCGGCTCCGGTTTTGAGATTGCGGAGGAACATGCTCAACGATGACAAGAGCGGCGGCGGGCGCGCGGCGCACGATGCGTCGTACTTCCGCGGCATGGTCCTGGTGATGCTCTCCGGCGGCTTTTTCAGCCTCGCCGGCATCCTCATCCGCAGCATCGACACGGCGACCAACTGGCAGATCTTGCTGGTGCGTTCGGGCGCGCTGGCGCTCACGTTGTTCTGCGTGCTGGTGGCGCGCCACGGCCCGCGGGTGGTCGAGGAGTTTCGCACCGCCGGCGCGACCGCGGTGGTCGGCGGCCTGTGCCTCGGCGCCGGCTTCACGGGTTTTGTCTTCTCGATCACCAGCACGACCGTCGCCAACACCGTGTTCATCCTCGGCGCGTCGCCGTTCGTCACCGCCCTGCTCGCCTGGCTGATCCTCGGCGAGCGGGTGCGCGGCGCGACGTGGATCGCGATGGCCGCGGCGCTCACCGGCGTCGCCGTGATGGTGGCCGACGGGGTCCGCGCCGGAACGCTGTTCGGCACCCTCATGGCGCTGGTCGCGGCGCTCGGGTTCGCCGGCTTCGTCGTGGCCTTGCGCCGCGGCCGCCACGCGAACATGCTGCCCGCGGTGTGCCTGGCCGGGCTCTTTTCCGCGCTTGCCGCGGGGGCGATGGCCGAGAGCTATGCCTACTCGCTGCACGATTTCGTCATCTGCGCGGCGATGGGCGTGGTGCAGATCGGCGTCGGTCTGATCCTGTTCACCCTCGGCTCGCGCCACGTGCCCGCGGTCGAGCTCGCGCTGCTTTCGCTGACCGAGGTGATCCTCGCGCCACTGTTGGTATGGATCGGCATGGGCGAGGTGCCGAGCGCGCTCACCCTGGTCGGCGGCGCGGTCGTGCTCACGGCGGTCACCGGCCAGGCGCTCTCGGGCATGCGCCGCAAGTTCCCGCCCATCGGCGCGGTATAAGGCCGCGCGGGGCGCCGACACCACGGACGCGATCGGGCCGCGGGCCGCGGGCCGCGGAATCAGGGCCTATTTGGGGGCCTATGGTATGGCCTGATTGGTTAGGCTGAGTGGTTAGGCTGAGTGGTGGGGCCGGATGTAGATTGCCGGGTCCCGCCCTCGCCGTGACGCACCGGCTCATGGCTATCCAGGTCTGTACGGTTCAGCCGTTCGATGACTTGGCGGCGGTAGATCGGGTCATGAAGGACGCGTTCGAGATCGATATTGCTTTCTGTCATTTTTCACCTCCGGACGAACAGGCCAGCAAGATGCCTGCTCCGAGGGCAAAAATCAATTATAAAATACACGTTAACCATAGATTCTTAGAGTCGATTCTTGGGAATTGACGGGGGATGACGAGGGAAATCTTATGGACAAACCTGTGGACAAACGTGGTCGGAAGGACCGTTCGTCAGGAGCCTGCGGCAAGGCCGCCCCGCCCTCGGTCACCAGCGGCGATCCGGGTTCGGCGGGCGCCACGATTATCGAGGGCAGCCGGCGGCAAAGGCCGTTGCAATCGCCTGGCCCCGTGCCCACGTCATATGGTTGATATGGTTGATACGGTTGATATGCTTGGGCGGTTCGAGCGCGCCGGCGGCGGCCGAGGGCCGTCGCCGCGACAACGACAGACCATCAACGGGCAAGGCAAGGGACCACCATGAGCACGCGGGCCAACTCGCCGCACGGCAGGGACATCGCCTATCACCTGCACCCTTACACCAACCTCGCCGCGCACGAGGAGCTGGGCCCCCACATCATGGTTGAGGGCGACGGCGTCTACGTCATCGACGACGCCGGCAAGCGCTATATCGAGGGCCTCGCAGGCTTGTGGTGCGCCTCGCTCGGTTTCAGCGAGCCGCGGCTGGCGGCGGCAGCGGCGGCGCAAATGGGGAAGCTGCCGTACTACCACGACTTCGCGCACAAGGCGACGCCGCCGGTGATCGACCTTGCCGAGCGGCTGATCGAGATGGCCCCGGTGCCGATGTCTAAGGTGTTCTTCACCAACTCGGGCTCGGAAGCGAACGACGCGCTGATCAAGCTCGTGTGGTACTACAACAACGCCCTTGGCCGGCCCGAGAAGAAGAAGATCATCTCGCGGCGGCAGGGCTATCACGGCGTCACCGTGGCCACGGCCAGCCTCACCGGCTTGGCTTACGTGCAGGACTCGTTCGACCTGCCGATCGCCAACTTCCGCCACACCGACTGTCCGCATTACTGGCGCTTTGGCCGCGACGGCGAATCAGAGGAGGCGTTCGCGGCGCGCATGGCGGCGAACCTCGATGAGCTGATCGTCGACGAGGGGCCCGAGACGGTCGCCGCGTTCATCGCCGAGCCGGTGCAGGGCGCCGGCGGCGTGATCGTTCCGCCCGCCACCTACTTCGAGAAGGTGCAGGAGGTGCTGCGCCGCCACGACGTGCTGTTCATCGCCGACGAGGTGATCTGCGGCTTCGGCCGCACGGGCAACATGTTCGGCAGCCAGACCTATCACCTGAAGCCCGACATGATCAGCGTGGCCAAGGCGCTGTCGGCCGCCTACCTGCCGATCGGCGCGTCGATGATCTCGGAGAAAATCTACCAGGCGATTCGCGACGAAAGCAAAAGGCTCGGCATCTTCGGCACCGGTCACACCTACGGCGGCCACCCGTCGTGCGCCGCGGTCGCGATCGAGACGCTGAAGATCTACGAAGAGCGCGATATCCTGGGCCACGTGCGCCATGTCTCGCCCCGCTTTCTCGCCCGGCTGCACCGGCTTGGCGACCATCCGCTGGTCGGCGAGGCGCGCGGAGTCGGGCTGATCGGTGCGGTGCAGCTGGTCGCGGACAAGGCGACGAGAGAGCCGTTCGACCCGGACTTGAAGGCGGGGGCCGCGGTGATGAACCGCGCGGCCGAGCACGGCCTCTTGGTGCGCGCGCTGGTCGACGACTCGATCGCGGTGTGCCCGCCGCTGATTATCACCGAGGGCGAGATCGACGACTTGTTCGACCGCTTCGAGAAGGCCCTCGACGACACTCACGAGAAGCTCGCCAAGCGCGGCGCGGCCGCGGCGTGACCGGCGGATCCTCCCGCTCGGCCTGCGGCGCAGGGCGCGTCGGTTGGCGCTTGACCGCGCCAGCGGCGGGTGGAATGCTGGCGCTGGCCCGAGGCCTTAGACGAGGCTGACTCGCTGCGGAGCCGGCGGTGCCGAAGCCTGGGGACGCAGACGTTCGCGTCGAAGATAAGGATTGCCATGCGCGCCCGCTTCCTCTTGACCATCGTCGCCGCCGCCTCCCTGGCCGCCTTCCTGGCCGCCACCCTGGCCGGCGCCGGGGCCAGCGCCGCGCCCCAGGCGCTCGGCCTCGTCGCGACCGACGCGCCGGTTCCGCTCAAGTGTCGCGGCGATGAATGTACGGCACAGTTCAGCGCGTTCTGCCTGCAGAACGCACGCGAAATTCCGGCGCCCGGCGTCGCGTACCGCCCGGTCGGCGACGGCTTCACTCTGCTCGCCATCGCTCGCGACGGCACGACGCGTCGGCTGCCGGGGACGACCCACTTGACCATCACCACGGCCCGCAGCATGACCGCGGTCGAGATCGGCATTTCAAGGCGCGCGCTAGCGGCGCTGGGCGCGGCGCGGGCGGCGGTCGAGGTCGGCCCCAAGGTCTCGCTGGTTCCGGTCCCCGTGGCCG
>JADFMW010000015.1 GCA_022563655.1 Pseudomonadota bacterium | reverse complement strand
TTGAGGTCGAACAGCAGGCCCCAGTAGTCGCCCGGGGCGGCCCAGCAGCGCAGGTTGAGGTTGACCGAGCTGTCGGCCAGCTCCTTGACCGTGACCTGGGGTTCGGGCTCGGCGTTGGCGCGTTCGTCCGAGGTCATGAGGTCCAGGAGGGCAGCCAGCGCCTTGTCGATGTCGTCGCCGTAGGAGATGCCGACCACGATGTCCAGGCGCCGCGCCTCGACGCGCGAGTAGTTCAGGATCGCGCGGTTCCAAAGCTGGCCGTTGGGCACCTCCAGATAGATGCCGTCGTAGGTGCGCATCTGGGTGGTGAACAGGCCGATCTCGGCGACCGTGCCCGACAGGCCCTCGGCGTCGATGTAGTCGCCGACCCGGAAGGGACGCAGGAACAGCAGCATGACGCCGGCGGCGATGTTCTGCAGGGTGCCTTGCAGCGCCAAGCCGACCGCCAGGCCGGCGGCGGCGAGCAGGGCGATGACGCTGGTGGTCTGAACCCCGAACTGGGCCAGGACCGCGATCAGCACGAACACCAGGATGGCGTAGCGCGCGACGCTGGCGATGACCGGCCGCAGGGTCTGGTCGACGCGCGGCGTTCGCTCCAGCACGCGCAGCAGTTTTCGCCGCACCCAGCCGGCCAGCGCCCAGCCGCCGATCAGAATGACCAGCGCGCCGAGCACGTCGAACCCGTAGTCGAATCCCAGAGAGACCGCCTGGTCCAGGAAATTCAGAACCTGCTCTTGCTGCTGCTCCATGGCCCGGTCCCCTCGAACCAACTAGTCCTTGATGTCGGCCTTAACCCGCATGCGGACAATCTTGTCCGGATCGTCGACCGACCCGCTCTGATCCCCGGCCGGCGCCTTTTTGATCTGGTCGACCGCGTCCATGCCCTCGATCACCCGGCCCCAGACGGTGTACTGGTTGTCCAGGAAGCGCGCCGGGGCGAGGGTGATGAAGAACTGGCTGTCGGCGCTGTTGGGGCTCTGCGAACGGGCCATGCCGAGGGTGCCGCGCAGGTAGGGCTCGGAAGAAAACTCGGCGTCGATGTTCTGGCCCGAGCCGCCGCGCCCGGTGCCGGTGGGATCGCCGGTCTGGGCCATGAAGCCGTCGATGACCCGGTGGAACACGATACCGTCGTAGAAGCCCTTCCGCGTCAGCTCCTTGATCCGGGCGACGTGCTTGGGCGCCACCTCGGGCAGCATCTCGATCACCACCGTGCCGTGCTCCAGCTCCAAGACGAGCGTGTTCTCGGGATCCGGGGCGGCGCTCGCCTCGTCTGTAGCAGCGATCATGAAAAACCCAAATATTAGAAGTAATTTCAGCATATTGCGCATGTTTTCCAACCTATCGATTTAGTCCATGGTCTGGCCCAGATTGTGGTCCAGCCTGGCCATGAATTGCTCCGTGGTCAGCCAGGCTTGATTCGGGCCGATCAGGAGCGCCAGATCCTTGGTCATGTCGCCACCCTGCACGGTGTCGACGCAAGTCCTCTCGAGGGTTTCGGCGAAGCGCACCACCTCGGGCGTCTCGTCGAAGGTGCCGCGGTAGTAGAGCCCGCGGGTCCAGGCGAAGATCGAGGCGATCGGGTTGGTCGAGGTCGCCTGGCCCTGCTGGTGCAGGCGATAGTGGCGGGTCACGGTGCCGTGGGCGGCCTCGGCCTCGATGGTCTTGCCGTCGGGGGTCATCAGCACCGAGGTCATCAGGCCGAGCGAGCCGAAGCCCTGGGCCACGATGTCGGACTGCACGTCGCCGTCGTAGTTCTTGCAGGCCCAGAGGAAGCCGCCCGACCACTTGAGCGCGGCCGCCACCATGTCGTCGATCAGGCGGTGCTCGTAGGTCAGGCCCTTGGCCTCGAACCGGGTCTTGAACTCGGCGTCGAAGATCTCCTGGAACAGGTCCTTGAAGCGGCCGTCGTAGACCTTGAGGATGGTGTTCTTGGTCGACAGATACACCGGCCAGCCGCGCCCGAGGCCGTAGTTCAAGCAGGCGCGGGCGAAGCCGCGGATCGAGTCGTCGAGGTTGTACATGCCGAGCGCGACGCCCGATGAGGGGAAGTCGAACACCTCGCGCTCGACCGCCTCGCCGCCGTCCGCCGGGGTAAAGCGCATGGTGAGCTTGCCCGGCCCGGGCACGCGGAAGTCGGTGGCGCGGTACTGGTCGCCGTAGGCGTGGCGGCCGATGACGATCGGCTGCGTCCAGCCCGGCACCAGGCGCGGGACGTTTTTGCACACGATCGGCTCGCGGAACAGGGTGCCGCCCAGGATGTTGCGGATGGTGCCGTTGGGCGAGCGCCACATCTCCTTCAGCCCGAACTCCTTCACCCGCGCCTCGTCGGGCGTGATCGTGGCGCACTTGACGCCGACGCCATGGGTCAAGATGGCGTTGGCGGCGTCGATCGTGATCCGGTCGCCGGTGCTGTCGCGGGTCTCGATGCCGAGGTCGTAGTACTTCAGGTCGATGTCGAGGTAGGGCAGGATGAGCTGCTGCTTGATGAGCGCCCACATGATCCGCGCCATCTCGTCGCCGTCGATCTCGACGATCGGGTTTTCGACCTTGATCTTGTCCATGAACTTCCGTCCCTCCTCGCGCGGCGCCGCGCGCTAGAGCAGCCGCTCGCGCGCCTCGGCGGCGGGCGGCCGCGCGGCGGCGACGGCGGTGAACACGTCGTCGACCCGCTCGACAACGACGAACAGGCGCTCGGTCTCGGGCCCGGCGAAGCCGGCGGCCACAACGTGCTCGACCAGGCGGCGGAGCGGCGCCCAGTAGCCGGCGTTGTCGACCAGCACGATCGGCTTGTCGTGCAGCCCGAGCTGGCGCCAAGTGATGATCTCGAGGGTCTCGTCGAGGGTGCCGAGGCCGCCCGGCAGCACGGCGAAGGCGTCGGCGAGCTGGAACATCTTGAGCTTGCGCTCGTGCATGCTGTTCACCACGATCAGATTGGTCACGCCCGTATGGGCGATTTCTTGTTCCTCGATGTGCTCGGGAATGACGCCAATGACGCTGCCTCCCGCCGCCAGCGCCGCGTCGGCGAGGACGCCCATCAGCCCCACCCGGCCGCCGCCGTAGATCAGGCGCACGCCGCGCTCCGCCGTCAGGCGGCCGAGGCGGGCGGCGGCCTCGCGATGGACGGCGTCGACACGGCCCGACGAGCCGGTGTACACACACAGAGAGGACAGCGCGACCATGAAACTTCTCCGAATCGGCGGGCTCCTAATATCAGCGGTGCTCGCGGCGATGTACAGCCCGGCGAGCGCCGGCGAGGCCGACGTCGTCGCGGTCGAGGTGACGCGGCTGGCGGCCGGCGTCTGGCGCTTCGACGTCGCCGTGCGCCACGCCGACGCCGGCTGGGACCATTACGCCGACCGCTGGGAGGTGATGGGCCCCGACGGCGCCGTTCTCGCGACCCGCGTGCTGTTGCACCCGCACGACAACGAACAGCCGTTCAGCCGCAGCCTGCCGCGGGTGGAGGTGCCCGAGGGCTTGCGCCGCGTCGCCGTGCGCGCGCACGACAGCGTCCACGGGTACGGCGGCGCCGTGATGACGGTGCGGCTGCCCGACTGACGCCGGGCGGCGGCTTGCGCGTGGTCCCGTGATCGTCGCCGCGCCCGCCGCCGGGCGACGGATCGCCTGGTGCGAGACGGTGAAATCGGTGGTATAGAGAGCCGGGGAACGGACCGATGCCTTCAGTCGAACAAAGGCGTGTGCGCGCGCTTGTCGCCGGTGTGGTTATCGCGGCGATCGCCGTCGCCGGCTATTTCGTTTGGCAGCGCGCCCGTCAAGCCGACGAGCAGCCGCAGATCGCCGGACCGGGCCCGACCGCGCCCGCGGAATCGGTGTTGGCCGAGACCCCGCCGGCCGCGGACGAGGACCTGTCGGCGGCGGCGCCTGCCGGCGTCGCGGGCCGGCCGCCGACGTTCGACGTCGTGCGCATCAGCCCCGAAGGGCGGGCCGTGATCGCCGGCCGGGCGGAGCCGGGCGCGCGCGTCACCGTCACCGAAGGAGAAACCGTCATCGGCGAGGTCACGGCCGATGAGCGCGGCGAGTGGGTGCTGGTGCCGGAGGCGCCGATCGGGCCCGGCACCCGTGAGTTCGCCCTGATGGCGCGCACGCGCGACGGCAAGACCGTCGAGTCCGAATCGGTCGTCGTTCTCGCCGTGCCCGAACGCGAGAAGGCGACCGGCGCGCTCGCCGTGCTGTTGCCGCGAGAGGGCGGGGTAAGCCGTGTGCTCCAGGAACCGGAGGGCGGCGTCGGCATCAAGGGGCCCGGGAACCTCTCGCTCGACATCGTCGATTACGACCAGGACGGCAACCTCGCGCTCGGCGGTCGCGGCACCCAAGGCGCCGAGGTCATGGCGTACCTCGACGATCGCTTCATCGGCGGCGCCAAGGTGGACGCGCAAGGCCGCTGGCGCGTCGAGCCCGAGGCGCCGGTGCCCCCGGGGCTCCACACGCTGCGCATCGACCAGGTCGGTTCCGCCGGCAAGGTCGTCGCCCGCATCGAGACGCCGTTCTCGCCCGCCAGCTTTCGCCTGCCGGCGACCGGTGACGGCTTGGTCATCGTCCAGCCGGGCAACAGCCTGTGGCGCATTGCCCGGCGAACCTACGGCGGCGGCATCAGGTACGTGATGATCTACGAAGCCAACCGTGACCAGATCCGCGATCCGGACCTGATCTATCCCGGCCAGATTTTCGTCTTGCCAACCATTAACTAGGCGTTCGCCAGCCGCGGTCCCTCGTCGGCCGCGGCGCGCTCGGCGAGGAGGTCGAGACAAGGCGCCAAGCGCAGCACCAGAACGGTGAGGCTGGTCACGATGTCGGTCGCCGTATTTCCAACCGTCCCGGCGAGCTCGATCACGTCTTCGATGACGATCTTTCGACCGCACACGACCTTGAGGGTTCCCGAATTTTCGTCGCGGAAGGTATCGACGACGGCGAGCATGCCCTCGCGCCCGTCCGGGTCCTCGGCCGAGTAGGGGAGCGACGCCACGTCGCTGTGCAGCGTCAGACGAACGCCGCCTTCGCGCGCCTCGAACCTGCCGCTGAAATCGACGCCGCGCCAGTTGAAGGTAAAGCTCAGCGAGGACTCGGCAAGCCGCTGCCGCAGCACGCCGTACGCCCCGCGCGACGCCGAGTTGATCTGCAGGCACTTGCTTTGCCCATCGGGCCCGTTGCCCGGCGTGCGTTGAGTCTCGTCGCTTGCTTGATTACCGCCCACGATTACCTCTGAGCGTATGTTAGGGAGACAAAGAAACCGCATTGACTCTTAAAAATCCGTTAAGTGACGGGAGGAGATCGCGAAAGCAGGAATGGGTTGCTGACCCGCCGGCGGTTTTCGTACAGTGCGCCGCATCGGCCGCGCGCGGCCGAGCGCGAGCAAGCATCGGACGCCAAGCTGGCGCCGCCATCCGAAACGATCGACCTCGGCACCGACAAAGCCATGGACAAAGGCCCGTTCGACACCGTGCTGGTGCCCATCTGCCGGGCAGGCTGGCCCTTCATCGCCGGCTTCGCCCTCGGTGCCGTCGGGATGGCCCTGGTCGCGGCGCCGTTGGGTTGGTTGGGCGCGATACTGACCGTATGGTGCGCCTACTTCTTCCGCGACCCGCCGCGGGTGACGCCAACCGATCCGGGGTTGGCGGTCAGCCCCGCCGACGGGCGGGTGCGGGCTGTGGGGCCCGCCTCGCCACCGCCCGAGCTGGCAATGGGCCCGGCGCCGAGGCCGCGCATCAGCATTTTCATGAACGCCTTCGACGTGCACGTCAACCGGATGCCGATGGACGGCACGGTGACCAAGCTCGCCTACCGGCGGGGCAAGTTCTTCAACGCCTCGCTCAACAAGGCGAGCGAGGACAACGAGCGCCATGCGGTGCGCTTGAGCACCACCGACGGCAAGGACATTGCCGTGGTCCAGATCGCCGGGCTGATGGCGCGGCGGATCGTTTGCACCCTGAGGCTCGATCAGCAGGTCAAGGCGGGCGAGCGCTTTGGCATGATCCGCTTCGGCAGCCGCCTCGACGTTTATCTCGACGAGTCCATGGTGCCGCTGGTGATTCCCGGCCAGCGCACCATCGCCGGCGAAACCGTCATCGCGCGCAGCCTGGCGCCGGGCGAGAATGCGGAGCCACCGGCGGGCGAGGTGCGCTAGATGCCGCCGCGCCGCCGCCGCCGGCTTCGCGGGCTCTCGGTCAACGCCTTGATCCCCAACGCGCTCACCGTTCTCGGCCTGTGCATGGGGCTCACCTCGATCCGTTTCGCCTTGCTCGAGAGGTGGGAGCTGGCGGTTGCCGCGATCATCGCCGCCGGCATCATCGACGGGCTCGACGGCCGCGTCGCGCGCATCCTCAAGGCGTCGACCGAGTTCGGCGCGCAGCTCGATTCGCTCTCGGATTTCCTTTGTTTCGGCGTCGCTCCGGCGATCGTGCTCTACCTTTGGACCTTGCACGAGGGCGGCGCCGCCGGCTGGACCGTGGCGTTGTTTTTCAGCGTCTGCATGGCGCTCAGGCTGGCGCGCTACAACGTCAGCTTGGCCAACCCCGATCGGCCGGCGTGGGCGGCGCGTTTTTTCGTGGGCCTGCCCGCGCCCACGGCGAGCGGCATCGTGCTGCTGCCGATGATGTTGTCGTTCGAGTTTGGCGGCGGCTTCCTCGACCGGCCGCTCGTCGTCGCGCTGCACACGGTCTTTGTCGCGCTATTGGTGGTGAGCACGATTCCCATGCACTCGGGCAAGGGGATCAGGCTGCGCCAGAAGCACGTGCTGCCGGTGCTGATGCTCGTGGGCCTCTTTTTCGCGGCGGTGGTCGGCTATCCGTGGCACACGTTCTCGCTGCTCAGCATCGGCTATCTCGTCTCGATCCTGTTCAGCGCCCGCAGCTACCGCCGCCTCCAGGCCGAAGCGGCGCGGGCGTCTCCCACGGGCGACGGTTCCGGCGCAGACGAAGACGCCGGAGAATGAGGCTGAAAGCGCGGCGGCGGCGCCGTCGCGCATGCTGTCGAGGGAAACGGCGCCATGAAGCTCGTCCGCTACGGCCCCGCCGGCCACGAGAAGCCCGGCGCGATCGACGGCGAGGGGCGCGTGCGCGATCTCTCCGGCCACGTCGCCGACCTCGACGCCGCCGCGCTGGCGCCGGCCGCTCTGGCGCGGCTCGCCGCGCTCGATCCCTCGGCCTTGCCGCTCGTCGACGGCAACCCGCGCCTCGGCGTGCCCGTTGCCGGCATCGGCAACCTGGTTTGCGTCGGCCTTAACTACCGCGACCATGCGCTCGAAGCCGGCATGGAGATTCCCGACGAGCCGGTCCTGTTCATGAAGTCGACGAATTCGCTCAACGGTCCCCACGATCCGGTGGTGCTGCCGCGCGGCGGCGAAAAGGGCGACTGGGAGGTCGAGCTCGCGATGGTGATCGGAACCACCGCGCGGTACGTGAGCGAGGAAGAGGCGCTCGGCCACGTCGCCGGGTACTGCATCTGCAACGACGTATCCGAGCGGTCGTTCCAGCTCGAGCGCGGCGGCCAATGGGTCAAGGGCAAGAGCTGCGACACGTTCGCCCCGCTCGGCCCCTGGCTGGTCACCGCCGACGAGGTGCCCGACCCCCAGAGCCTCGGCCTGTGGCTCGACGTGAGCGGCGAGCGCATGCAGCACGGCACCACCGCCAACATGATCTTCGGCGTCGCGTATCTGGTGAGCTACATCAGCCGGTTCATGACGCTCGCGCCGGGCGACGTGATCAGCACCGGCACGCCCGCGGGCGTCGGCCTGGGGCGCAAGCCGCCGCGCTACTTGAGGCCCGGCGACGTCATGGCGCTTGGCATCGACGGCCTCGGCGTACAACGCCAGGAGGTCGTGGCGTCGGAGTAAGGCGATCGCGACGTCCCGCCCTCTGCTCACCCTTCCAAGATAAGCCGCGCCGCGGTGTGCCCCGAGCGCACGGCGCTCTCGATTGTCGCCGGCAGCCCGGTGTCGGTCCAGTCGCCGGCGAGATAGAGGTTGGCGTAGCGCGTCCGCGCCGCCGGGCGCAGCGCCACTTGGCTAGGCGTTTGCGCGAACGTCGCGCGGCGCTCCTTAACGATGCGGAAGGGCGGCAGCGGCGCATCCGCGATCTCGAGCGCCCGGGTCACGTCGGCCCACAGCACGGCGGCGATCTCCTCTGATGCGACGTCGAGCATCGCGTCGGCCGCGCTCACGGTGACCGAGGCGACGTCGCCGCGCACGAACACCCACTGGGCGCTGCCGCCGATGACGCCGAGGAACGGCGAGCCGTCCGGCGGGGCCGCCGGGCGCGCGAGGCGGAAGTGCGCGTTGACGATGGCGCGGCTCTCGCTGGGCACGCGCACGCCTGGCAGCATTTCCGCGACGCGCGCCGGCGGCAGCGCCAGCACGACGCCGTCGGCGGCGCCCACGGCCGCCGCCCGGTCGCCGAAGTCGAGCCGCACCGCGCGCCCGGCGTCGAACTCGACGCCGCGCAGCCGGGCGCCGAAGCTCGGGGCGCATCGGCGCGCGCCCAGCCACGCCACCGCCGGATCGACGAAGCTCGCCGACAGCCCCTCGCGCGCGACGTAGGCGCGGCACCCGCGGCCGCCGCGGCCGAAGCTGAGCGCGAGGGCGCGCCAGAACAGCCGGGCCGCCCCTTCGTCGGCGGCGGCGTTGAGCATGGCGACCGCGAGCGGCTCCCAGAAGCGCTCGAACAACGCGCGGTCGCCGTCGAGCACGCCGGCCACCGTGTCGTGTGGCCCCGCCCGGGCGAGGCGCAGCCCGGCGAGGTAGTCGCGCGCACGGCTGCCCGGAACCCGGCGCGAGGGCGCGAAAATCCACCACGGCAGCGGGCCCGCGTTGGGGCGCAACGTCCAGCGCGCGCCGCTGCGCAGGTCGACAAACGGAAACACCAGCGCGGGCGCCGACAACAGGGTGTCGCGGGCGCCGATCTCGTCGAGATAGGCCATCGTCGCGCCGTTGCCGCCGAGCACCAGGTGGTTGCCGTTGTCGATCCGGCGGTCGAGCGCGGCCTCGAAACGCGAGCGGCAGCGGCCGCCGGCCTGAGCCGCCGCCTCGTACAGCACGACCGTGCGCCCGCCGCGCACCAGGCGCACCGCGCAGGCGAGCCCGGCGAGGCCGGCGCCGACGACGTGGACCGTTGCCATGTCCGCTAGCGCGCCACGACGGGCCGAGCGGGAGAGGTCAATGGAGGTCGGGTCTCGAGCGGCGGCGGCATGTTCGCGCGGTCCTGCAAAGCTGGCGCCATGGTATAGCCGAGTCCGGCGCGAACGCAATTTCGCCGCCGCGCTGGCAACCGCCGGGCGCCCGATCTACCCTGGCCCGCGCCGACGGGGGAGAGGCGCGGTGGAGAATCGGACGTGCGTCGACTTTCTGCAATGGGCGTTGCCGCGGATGGGGCTGCGCTGGGCCGGCTTGCGCCGCGTGCGCCGCCAGGTGTGCAAGCGGATCGGCCGCCGCCTGCGCGCGCTGGGCATAAGCGACATTGCCGCCTACCGCGCCTACCTTGAGCAGCACCCGGACGAGTGGCGGATGCTCGACGGCCTGTGCCGCATCCCGATCTCGCGCTTCTATCGCGACCGGGAGGTATTCGCCCACCTGGGCCGCGCCGTGTTGCCGGAGCTCGCCCGCGCCGCCGCCGCCCGGGGAGAGACCCGGCTCAGGTGCTGGAGCGCCGGCTGCGCCTCGGGCGAAGAGCCCTTCAGTCTGTCGCTCGTGTGGGCGTTCGAGGCGGGGCCGCGCGCGCCCCGGCTCGGCCTCGAGATCGTCGCCACCGACGCCGAGCGGCACCTCATCGAGCGCGCCAGCGCGGCGCGCTACGGCGCCGGCAGCCTCAAGGACCTGCCGCCGGGTTGGCGCGAGCGCGCGTTCGCCCCAGCCGACGGACTGTTCGCGTTGCACCGCGAGTTCCGCGCTTACGTCGGGCTCGAATCCCAAGATCTCCGGGCGCAGGCGCCGCCCGGCCGCTTCGACCTCGTGCTGTGCCGCAACATGGCGTTCACCTACTTCGCCGAGCCGGTCCAGCGCACGGTGCTGCCGCGCCTCATGGGCGCGCTGGTCGGCGGCGGTGCGCTCGTCATCGGGGCGCATGAGCGCCTGCCGGAGGGCGCGGCCGACGTGGCGCCCTGGGAAGCGAAGCTCGGCGTCTACCGCAAGGCGGCAGCGTGCGGGCCGAGCAAAAAAGACGCGGTCGTGGGGTAATCGTGCTTGCGCCGGCGGAAGCTCTCGGGCATCAACAGAGGCGCGGTTCGCCAGGGCGTGTGAAACCTTGCGACCGCCCGTGGGGAGGCCATGACCAAGTATTCCATCTTCAGCCTGCTGAGGCACGCCCGCCACCACCACGAGAAATGGCCCCGGGCGTGGCGCAGCCCCGAGCCGAAAGGCTCTTACGACGTCGTCATCATCGGCGGCGGCGGCCATGGCCTCGCCACCGCCTACTACCTCGCCAAGGAGCACGGCATCACCAACGTCGCGGTGGTCGAGAAAGGCCACATCGGCAGCGGCAACGTGGGGCGCAACACGACGATCGTGCGCTCGAACTACCTGTGGGACGAAAGCGCGGCCATCTACGAGAAGTCGCTCAAGCTGTGGGAGGGGCTGAGCCAGGAGCTCAACTTCAACCTGATGTTCAGCCAGCGCGGGGTGCTGAACCTCGCGCACAACCAGCACGATCTGCGCGAGCTCGCCCGGCGGGTCAACGCCAACCGCCTCAACGGCATCGATTCCGAGATTCTCTCGCCCGAGCAGATCAAGGCGTTCTGCCCCATCCTGAATACCTCGCCGGCGGCACGATACCCGGTGCTGGGGGCGTCGCTGCAGCGGCGCGGCGGCACCGCCCGCCATGACGCGGTGGCGTGGGGCTTCGCGCGCGCGGCGGATGCGCTCGGCGTCGACATCATCGAGAACTGCGAGGTCACCGGCATCCGCCGCGCCGACGACCGCGCCGCCGGCGTCGAGACGACGAAGGGCTTCATCAAGGCGCAGAAGATCGGCGCCGTCGCCGCCGGCCATTCGAGCGTCGTCGCGGCGATGGCGGGCCTGCGCCTGCCGATCGAGAGCCATCCGTTGCAGGCGATGGTGTCCGAGCCGATCAAGCCGGTTTTGCATACCGTGGTGATGTCGACAACGGTGCACGTCTACATCAGCCAGTCGGACCGGGGCGAGCTGGTGATGGGCGCGGGGATCGATGGCTTCACCTCGTACGCCCAGCGCAGCGGGCTCTCGACGATCGAGGAGATGAGCGCCGCGTGTATCGAGATGTTCCCGATCACCAGCCGGCTCAGGATGCTGCGCCAGTGGGCCGGCATCGTCGACGTGTGCCCCGACGCGAGCCCGATTATCGGTATGACCCCGATCAAGGGGTTCTACATCAACTGCGGCTGGGGCACCGGCGGCTTCAAGGCGACGCCGGGCTCGGGCTGGGCGTTCGCCCACACCATCGCCGAGGACCGGCCGCACCCGCTGGCCGAGCCGTTCGCGCTCGAGCGATTCTCGTCGGGCCGTCTCATCGACGAGCACGGCGCGGCCGCCGTCGCCCACTGAGCCGGCGACGGGCGAGACGAAGGAGCGTCGAGGTGTTCCTGATCGAGTGCCCGTGGTGCGGGCCGCGCGACGAAAGCGAGTTTGACTGTGGCGGCGAGGCGCACATCGAGCGCCCGGCGGACCCGGCCGAGCTCAGCGACGAGGCATGGGCCGATTACCTGTTCATGCGCACGAACCCCAAGGGCCGGCACCGCGAGCGCTGGGTCCACGCCTGCGGCTGCCGGCGCTGGTTCAACATCGAGCGCGACACCGTCAGCCACCGCATCACCGCCGTCTACCGGATGGGGCGCAAGCCTCCGGGGAGGCGATGAATGGGCGTCCAGCGCCAGCGCCTCGCCGAGGGCGGCCGGATCGACCGCGGCCACAGCCTCGACTTCACCTTCAACGGCAAACGCTACACCGGCTACGCCGGCGACACGCTGGCTTCGGCGTTGCTCGCCAACGGGGTCATGCTCGTCGGACGCAGCTTCAAGTTCCACCGCCCGCGCGGAATCCTGAGCGCCGGCGCTGAAGAACCCAACGCGCTGGTCCAGCTCGGCGCCGGCGCGCGCAGCGAGCCCAACCTGCGGGCGACGCAGGTCGAGCTGTTCGACGGCCTCGAGGCCGCCAGCGTCAACTGCTGGCCCAGTGTCAGGTTCGACATCGGCGCCATCGGCGACCGCTTGTCGCGCATTTTGCCGGCGGGTTTCTATTACAAGACCTTCATGTGGCCGGCGCGCCTGTGGCCGCGCTACGAGTCCTTGATCCGCGGCGCCGCCGGCCTGGGCAGGGCGCCCGAGGCCGCCGATCCCGACCGCTACGAGAAGCGCCACGTCCATTGCGACGTGCTGGTCGCGGGCGGCGGCCCGGCCGGCCTCGCCGCGGCGCTGGCGGCCGGGCGCACGGGCGCGCGGGTCATCCTTGCCGACGAGCAAAACGAGTTCGGCGGCGCGCTGCTGGGGCTCCGTGCCACGATTAAGCGCGGCCGGGCGCTCGGCTGGGTCGCCGACGCGGTTGCCGAGCTCGCGGCGCTCGACGAGGTGCGCCTGCTCAAGCGCGGCATGGTGTTCGGCTACTACGATCACGACTACCTGGGAGTGGTCGAGCGCGTGACCGACCATCTCGGCCCCGCCGCCGAGCCCGGGACGCCGCGCCAGATCCTGTGGAAGGTGCGCGCCAAGCAGGTGGTGCTGGCGACCGGGGCGCACGAGCGCCCCCTGGTGTTCGCCGACAACGACCGTCCGGGCGTCATGCTCGCTTCGGCGGCGCAGGCCTACGTCAACCGCTACGCGGTCAAGCCCGGCGAGCGCGTGGTCTTCTTTACCGCGCACGACGGCGCCTACCAGGCGGCGCTCGACCTCGCCGACGCCGGCGTGCGCATCGCGGCGGTGGTCGACCTCAGGCCAGGCCCGGAAGGGCGGTTGATCAACAAGGTGCGCGGGCGCGGCGCGGAGGTTATCGGCGGTCACGCCATCGTCGCCGTCCACGGCGCCAGGCGGGTCAGCGGCGTCGAGATCATGCGGCTCGACTACACGGCCAACGGCGTGCTCGGCGCCCCGCGCCGCATCCGCTGCGACCTGGTCTGCATGTCGGGGGGCTGGAACCCGGCGCTCCATCTGTTCTCGCAGTCGCGCGGCAAGCCGCGCTTCGATCCCGAGCAGGCGTGCTTCGTGCCCGCCGAATCGGCCCGGGCCGTGCGCTCGGCCGGCGCTTGCAACGGCGCGTTTCGCCTTGCCGACTGCTTGGCCCAGGGCTTCGCCGCCGGCGCCGCGGCGGCCCGCGACGCGGGCTTCGGCGATGGCGAGCCGCCCGCCGCCCCCAAGGCCCCCGAACCCGAGAGCGCGCCGCCGAGGCCCGTGTGGCGGGTGCCGTCGATCGGCGCGAAGGCGCGCGGCAACAAGCACTTCGTCGACTTCCAGAACGACGTCACGGCGGCCGACGTGGCGCTGGCGGCGCGCGAGGGCTACGACTCGGTCGAGCACCTCAAGCGCTACACGACCGCGGGCATGGGCACCGACCAGGGCAAGACCGGCAACGTCAACGCCCTCGCCATCCTGGCGCAGGTGACCGGGGCCGAGATCTCGGACGTCGGCACCACCACCTTCCGTCCGCCTTACACTCCGGTCGGCTTCGGCGTTCTCGCCGGGCGCTGCATCGGCAAGCTGTGGGAGCCCGCGCGCCTGACGGCGATCCACCAATGGCACCGGGCCAACGGCGCGGTGTTCGAGGACGTCGGCCAGTGGAAGCGCCCGTGGTACTACCCGCGCGAGGGCGAATCGATGGACGCCGCGGTGCGGCGCGAATGCGCGGCGGTGCGCACCAGCCTCGGCATCGTCGACGCCTCGACGCTGGGCAAGATCGACATCCAGGGGCCCGACGCGCTCGAGCTGCTCAACCGCGTCTACACCAACGCCTGGGACACCCTCGAGATCGGCCGCTGCCGTTACGGGCTGATGCTCGGCGAGGACGGCATGGTGTTCGACGACGGCGTCACCTCGCGCCTCGGCAAGAACCACTACCACATGACCACCACCACGGGCGGCGCCGCGCGCGTGTTCGCCTGGCTCGAGGAGTGGCTGCAAACCGAATGGCCGAGCCTCAAGGTGTACCTCACCTCGGTAACGACGCAGTGGGCCGTCGTCGCGGTCGCGGGGCCGAACGCGCGCCGGCTGCTGGCCGAGCTGTGCCGCGACATCGACCTGTCGCGCGCGGCGTTCCCGTTCATGTCGTGGCGCGAGGGCACGGTGGCCGGCATCCCGGCGCGCGTGTTCCGGGTCAGCTTCTCGGGCGAGGTCGCCTACGAAATCAACGTGCAATCGAGCCATGGGCTCGCCCTGTGGCAGGCGCTCATGGCGGCGGGCGCCAAGTACGGCGTCACGCCCTACGGCACCGAGGCGATGCACGTGCTCAGGGCCGAAAAGGGCTACATCGTCGTCGGCCACGACACCGACGGCTCGGTGACGCCCCTCGACCTCGGCATGGGCTGGATCGTCAGCGCCAAGAAGCGCGACTTCATCGGCAGGCGCTCGCTCATCCGCCCGGGCATCGCGCGCAGCGACCGCAAGCAGCTCGTCGGGCTGCTCACCGAGGACCCCCGCGAGGTGTTGCCCGAGGGCGCGCAGATCGTCTCCGAGGTGCGCCCCGAGCCGCCGATGCCGATGGCGGGTCATGTCACCTCGAGCTACTGGAGCCCGGCGCTCGGGCGCTCGATCGCCATGGCCCTGTTGCAGGGCGGCCTTGCCCGCCGCGGCGAGACGGTGACGATCTCGCTGGCCGGGAAAAACGTGCGCGCGGAGGTCACCGAGCCCCGATTCTACGACCCGGAAGGAGAGCGTCTGCGTGGCTGAAGCCTATTTGCGACAGGGTGTGCTCGACCACCTTCATCTCGACGCCCGCGCCGTCCGGGAGCCGGGCGAGGCGCGCGTGGCGCTGTGCGAGCGCCGTTTCGTCGGCAAGGTCAGCCTGCGCGGCCGCCCGACCAAGAGATTCCTGGCCGCGGTCGGCCAAGCGCTGGGCTTCGAGCCGCCGGTCGCCGCCAACACGGCGGCGGGCAAGGGCGGGCGCGCCGCCCTGTGGCTCGGCCCCGACGAGTGGCTCGTCGTCACCCCGCCGGGGAGCGCAGGCGAGACCGCCGAGGCGTTGCGAGCGGCGCTCAAACTCCAGCACTGCGCCGTCACCGAGATCAGCGACGGCCGCGCCGTGATCGGCCTTTCCGGGGCCCGCGCCCGCGAGGTGCTGATGAAGGGCTGCCCGCTGGATCTGCATGCGCGCGCGTTCAAGGCCGGCCACTGCGCCCAGAGCACGCTCGCCAAGGCGCTCGTCATCCTCCACCAGACGAGCGATCAGCCGGCTTACGATATTTACGTCGAACGCAGTTTCGCCGACTATCTGTGGGCGTGGCTCGAGGACGCGGCGGCCGAGTACGGCCCGGCGATCGTCCAGGGTTGACCTCCCGGCGCCAAAACATCCTTGACACCATGGCGCCTGACTAGCTAGCCAAAGCCGACCGCCAATGCTCGCCTACATCATCCGCAGGCTCTTGCTCATCATCCCGACGCTGTTCGGGATCATGGTGGTCAACTTCGTCGTCATCCAGGCCGCCCCCGGCGGCCCGGTCGAGCAGCAGATCGCCAAGATCAAGGGAACCGCGGTCGCGGCCACCGCGCGCTTCGGGGGAGGCCGCCAGGGCGAGCTCGCCGGCGAGGGTGCGCGGGGCCTTGGCGGCTACGGCGCCATCACCAGCAAGTACCGCGGCGCCCGCGGGCTCGACCCCGAGTTCATCCGCGAGATCGAGAAGCAGTTTGGCTTCGACAAGCCGCTGCCCGAGCGCTTCGTCAAGATGTTGGGTCAGTTCTTGCGCTTCGATTTCGGCGAAAGCTTCTTCCGCGACCGCAAGGTCGTCGATCTGGTGCTCGACAAGATGCCGGTATCGATCTCGCTCGGGCTGTGGACGACGCTGCTCATCTATCTGATCTCGATCCCCCTCGGCATCGTCAAGGCGGTGCGCGACGGCTCGCGCCTCGACGTGTGGACCTCGGGCGTCATCATCGTCGGCTACGCCATCCCCGGCTTCCTGTTCGCCATCCTGCTCATCGTGCTGTTCGCCGGCGGCAGCTACTTCGACTGGTTCCCGTTGCGCGGCCTGACCTCGCCCGACTGGGAGACGCTGAGCTGGCCGGCGAAGATCGCCGATTACTTCTGGCACATCACCCTGCCGGTATTGGCGCTGGTGATCAGCGGGTTCGCGGGGCTCACCATGCTGACGAAGAACTCCTTCCTCGAGGAGATCAACAAGCAGTACGTGATCACGGCCCGCGCCAAGGGCCTGAGCGAGCGGCGCGTGCTTTACGGCCACGTGTTCCGCAACGGCATGCTCATCGTCATCGCCGGCTTTCCCAGCGCCTTGATCGGCATCCTCTTCACCGGGGTGCTGTTGATCGAGGTGATCTTCTCGCTCGACGGCCTCGGCCTGCTTGGCTACGAGGCGGTGATCAACCGCGACTACCCGATCGTGTTCGGCACGCTCTACTTCTTTGCCCTTCTCGGCCTGGCGATATCGCTCGTGCGCGACCTGACGTACGTGCTGATCGACCCGCGCATCGACTTCGAGAGCCGGGAGGTGTGAGGGTGGCGGCCGAGCGGTTCCTCGGGCTGCGCATCACGCCCCTGACGCGCAGGCGGCTCTACAATTTCCGCGCCAACCGGCGCGGATTCTGGTCGCTGTGGATCTTCCTGGCATTGTTCGCCGTCACCCTGCCCGCCGAGTTCATCGCCAACGACAAGCCGCTGCTCGTGCGCTACGACGGCGCCTACTTTTTCCCCATCATCGAGCCGTACCCCGAGACCACCTTCGGCGGCGACTTGCCGACCGAGACCGACTACCGCGACCCGTTCGTCAAGGAGCTGATCGAGGAGAAAGGATGGATGGTCTGGCCGCTCATCCGCTACAGCTACGCGACCATCAACTACGACCTCCCCGTCCCCGCGCCGGCGCCGCCGACGACCGAGAACTGGCTGGGCACCGACGACCAGGGGCGCGACGTGGTGGCGCGTCTGATCTACGGCTTTCGCATATCGGTGCTGTTCGGGCTGATCCTCACGGTGTTCAGCTCGATCGTCGGGGTGGCCGCGGGCGCGGTGCAGGGCTACTTCGGCGGCTGGACCGATCTTTTGTTCCAGCGCTTTATCGAAATCTGGGAGGGCATGCCGGTGCTCTACCTGCTGATCATCCTGGCCTCCGTTATCGAGCCCAATTTCTGGGTGCTGCTCGTGCTCTTGCTGTTGTTCAGCTGGATGGCGCTGGTCGGGGTGGTGCGCGCCGAGTTCCTGCGCGGGCGCAACTTCGACTACGTGCGCGCCGCCCGCGCCCTCGGCGTGCGCGACGCCGTCATCATGTTCAGGCACGTGCTGCCCAACGCCATGGTGGCGACGCTGACCTTCGTGCCGTTCATCACCGTCGGCTCGATCACCACGCTCACCGCGCTCGACTTCCTCGGCTTCGGCCTGCCTCCGGGCTCGCCCTCGCTGGGCGAGCTGTTGCAACAGGGCAAGGCGAATCTGCAGGCGCCGTGGCTCGGGTTTACCGCGTTTTCCGTGCTGGCGATCATGCTGAGCCTGTTGATCTTCGTCGGCGAGGCGGTGCGCGACGCGTTCGACCCGCGCAAGACCATCGCCTGAACGGGGGCGCGCCATGAGCTTCCTCGAGATCCGCGACCTCAGCGTCACCTTCACGATAGAAGGCCGCCGCAACGAGGCGGTGCGCGGTATCGACCTCGACGTCGACCGCGGCGAATCGGTGGCGCTGGTGGGCGAGAGCGGCTCGGGCAAGTCGGTGACCGCGCTGTCGGCGCTCCAGCTCCTGCCCTACCCGCTGGCGAGCCACCCCACGGGCCGCATCAAGATCGACGGCCGCGAGATGATGGGCGCCTCACAGGCGGTGCTGCGCGACGTGCGGGGCGGCCAGGTCTCGATGATCTTCCAGGAGCCGATCACCTCGCTCAACCCGGTGCACGTGGTGCAAAAGCAGATCGGCGAGACCCTGCTGCTGCACCAGGGCCTCGACCGCGGCGCGGCGCGCGCCCGCACGGTCGAGCTGTTGCGCATGGTGGGCATGAGCGACATCGAGCGCATCCTCGCGAGCTACCCCCACCAGCTCTCGGGAGGCCAGCGCCAGCGCGTGATGATCGCCATGGCGCTCGCCAACGACCCGGCGCTGCTGATCGCCGACGAGCCCACGACCGCCGTCGACGTGACCATCCAGGCGCAGATCCTCAAGCTTTTGAAAGAACTCCAGGCGAAGACGCGAATGGGCCTGTTGCTGATCACCCACGACCTCGGCATCGTGCGCAAGATGGCCGACCGGGTGTACGTGATGCAGGCCGGCAAGATCGTCGAGCAGGGCCCGCTCGCCGACGTGTTCGAGAACCCGCAGAACGCCTATACGCGCCACCTCTTGGCCGCCGAGCCCAAGGGCCTGCCCGACCCGGCGCCGGACGGATCCGCCGCGGTGATGCGGTGCGACGACCTCAAGGTCTACTTCCCGGTGAAAGGCGGCGTATTTCGCCGCACCGTCGATCACGTCCGCGCCGTCGACGGGGTCACGCTCACCGTCCGCGAGGGCCATACCGTCGGCGTCGTCGGCGAGAGCGGCTCGGGCAAGACGACGCTCGGGCTGGCGCTGCTCCGGCTCGAGCGCAGCGCCGGCGCGATCGAGTTCGACGGCCGCGGCATCCAGGGCCTCGGCTTCGCCGAGTTGCGCTCGCTGCGCCGCGAGATGCAGGTGGTGTTCCAGGACCCGTTCGGCTCGCTCAGCCCGAGGCTGTCGATCGGCCAGATCATCGAGGAAGGCCTCGAAGTGCACGGCATGGGCGGCGACCGAGCGGCGCGCCGCGAGCTGGTCAGGCAAGTGCTCGTCGAGGTCGATCTCGACCCCGGGACGCAAGACCGCTACCCGCACGAGTTCTCGGGCGGCCAGCGCCAGCGCGTCGCCATCGCCCGCGCGCTGGTGCTCAAGCCCCGCTTCATCGTGCTCGACGAACCGACCTCGGCGCTCGATGTCTCGGTGCAGGCGCAGATCGTCGAGCTGCTGCGCGCGCTCCAGCGCCGCCACCGCCTCGCCTATCTGTTCATCAGCCACGACCTCAAGGTGGTGCGGGCGATGAGCCACGACATCGTCGTGCTGCGCGACGGCAAGGTGGTCGAGCAGGGCCCGGCCGACCGGATATTCGAGCGCCCCGAGCATCCGTACACCCAAGCCCTGATCGCCGCCGCCTTCGCGCTCGAGGCGACCGAAACCGGCGTCGTCGGCATGTGAGGGGCGAGCGGATGGCCCTGTTGTTGATCGGTGAGCCGCGCGACGCCGAGGGCTGGCGGCGCGAGATGGAAGCGCTCGTGCCGGGCATCGACTTCCGCGTCTGGCCCGAGGTCGGCCGGGCCGAGGACATCGCCATGGTGATGACGTGGAAGGCGCCGCCGGGCGAGCTCAGGCGCTATCCCAACCTGGGCTGCATCTGCGTGCTCGGCCACGGGGTCGACCATATGTTGCCGGGCTCCGAGTTGCCCGACGGCGTGCCGGTGGTGCGGCTGGTCGATGAGTCGATGACGCGGCAGATGAGCGCCTACGTGCTCGCCGCGGTGCTGCGCCACCACCGCAAGATGGCCGATTACGGGCGGCTGCAGCGCGCCCGCCGCTGGCGCGAGCTCGACGTGCCCGACCCGGCCGAGACGCGCGTCGGCATCCTCGGCCTCGGCGCGCTCGGCGGCGACGCCGCGCGCAAGCTCAGGGCGCTCGGCTTCGAGGTCGCGGGATGGAGCCGCACGCCGAAGGATATCGACGGCGTCGAGACGTGCGCCGGCCGCGACGCGCTCGAGCCGTTCCTCGGCGGGTGCGATATCGTCGTCTGCATGTTGCCCCTCACGCCCGAGACGCGCGACATCCTGGACGCGGGCGCGTTCCGGGCGATGAAGAAGGGCGCGTATCTGGTCAATCCGGCGCGCGGCCATCACGTGGTCGAGGACGATCTGCTCGCGGCGCTCGATTCGGGTCAGCTTTCCGGCGCTTGCCTCGACGTGTTCCGCGCCGAGCCGCTGCCGCGCGGACACCCGTTCTGGCGCCACCCCAAGGTGACGATCACGCCCCACGCGGCATCGCTGACGCTGCCGCGCGGGGCGGCGCCGCAGGTCGCCGAGAACTACCGCCGCGTGCACGACGGCCGCCCGCTGCTCAACCTCGTCGACCGCGAGCGGGGTTATTAGCGCCGGCGGCGCGAGGCGATTTAGGAGGGTGCGCCCATGTCCCGTCTTACTCTTGTCATCGGCAACAAGAACTACTCGTCGTGGTCCTTGAGGGCGTGGCTCGCGCTCAAGCACACGGGAGCGGCGTTCGACGAGGTGCGAATCCCGTTGTTCACCCCGACGGCGCGCGCCCAAATCCTGCGCCACTCGCCGGCCGGCAAGGTGCCCGTGCTGCACGACGGCGACGTGAGCGTGTGGGATTCGCTGGCGATCTGCGAGCACCTCGCCGAGCGCTTCCCCGCCGCCCGCCTGTGGCCCGACGAGCGGGCGGCGCGGGCGCGGGCGCGCGCGGTCGGCGCCGAGATGCACGCCGGATTCGCCACCCTGCGCGACGCCATGCCGATGAACTGCCGCGCCCACCTGCCGGGCAAGGGCCGGACGCCCGGCGTGCAGGACGACATCGACCGCATCACCGCGCTGTGGCGCGATTGCCGCGAGCGGCACGGCACCGGCGGCGACATGCTGTTCGGCGGCTTCACCATCGCCGACGCCATGTTCGCGCCGGTGGCGGCGCGCTTCGTCACCTACGAGGTCGATCTCGACCCGACCTCGCGCGCCTACGTCGACGCCGTCTGGTCGTTGCCGGCGATCGAGGAGTGGGTCGCCGCCGCCCGCGCCGAGACCGAGCGCATCGAGCACGAGGAGATATAGATGCGGTGGCGGGCGCCTGCAGCGGGCGCCTGCAGCGGGCGCCTGCGGCGGGCGTTGCGCCGGGCTAACGGGGCGGCACGGCGATGTTGTCGATCAGCCGCCGCCGGCGAGGCGCTCGGCCACCCTCGCGAGCACCGCGTTGAGCTGGCCGGCGATCTTGCGCTCGGCCGGCGA
>JADFMW010000190.1 GCA_022563655.1 Pseudomonadota bacterium | reverse complement strand
CAAGCTCGACAACACCGTCTTCAAGACGCGGCTCGAGGCGCTGCCCGAGGACGACTGGTCGGCCGCCGGGGCCGAGCGCGTGCGCTTCGAGGTCGCCACCAACCCCGGCGATCCGCTGGGGCCGCTCGACCGCATCGCCTCCGGCGGCGAGCTGTCGCGCCTGTTGCTGGCGCTGAAGGTCGTGCTCGCCCGCTTCGGCTCGGCGCCGACGCTGGTCTTCGACGAGGTCGACAGCGGCATCAGCGGCGCCGTTGCCGCCGCCGTCGGCGACCGGCTCGCGGTGCTGGGCGGTGAGCTGCAGGTGCTGGTGGTGACGCACTCGGCGCAGGTGGCGGCGCGCGCGGCGCATCACTTCCGCGTCGTCAAGGTCGAGGTCGACGGCGGCGTGGTGGCGCGCGTCGAGGTGCTGACGCAGGAGGCTCGGCGCGAGGAGGTGGCCCGCCTGCTCGCCGGCGCGCGCGTGACCGACGCCGCCCGCGCGGCGGCCGACAGCCTGATCCGCGCCGATGACGGCTGAGCGCCGATCCGATGGCTGAACGCGCCGCGGCGGTTGCCGGCGCCGCCGCGCTGCCGGTGGCCAAGCTCGGCCGCGACCAGGCGGCCGCCGAGCTGGCGCGTCTCGCCGCCGAGATCGCCCGGCACGACCGGCTCTATTACGTCGAGGACGCGCCCGAGATCAGCGACGCCGAGTACGACCGGCTGTGGCGGCGCAACGCCGACATCGAGGCCCGCTTCGCCGGCCTCCGCAGGCCCGACAGCCCCGGCCTGAGGGTCGGCGCGCCGCCGTCGGAGGCCTTCGCCAAGGTCACCCACGGCCGGCCGATGCTGTCGCTCGGCAACGCCTTCGACGCCGCCGACGTGCGCGAGTTCTTCCAGCGCGTGCGCCGCTTTCTCGGCCTCGCGGAAGACGCGCCCGTGACCGTCGTCGGCGAGCCCAAGATCGACGGCCTGTCGGCGAGCCCGTGTTCGCCAACCCGCGCAACGCCGGGGCGGGCTCGCTGCGCCAGCTCGACAGCCGCGTCACCGCCCGGCGCAAGCTGCACTTCTTCGCCTACGCCTGGGGCGAGGTCTCGGCCCCGTTCGCGGGCGCCTACTGGGAGGCGCTCGAGCGCTTCCAGCGCTGGGGCTTTTGCGTCAACCCGCTGTCCCGCCGCTGCGCCGGCGTCGACGAGGCGCTGGCGCTGTACGACGAGATCGTCGCCCGGCGGTCCGAGCTGCCCTACGAGATCGACGGCGTCGTCTACAAGGTCGACCGGCTCGACTGGCAGGACCGGCTCGGCATGGTCAGCCGCGCGCCGCGCTGGGCCATCGCCTTCAAGTTTCCGGCCGAGCGGGCCGAGACGAGATTGCGCGAGATCGCCATCCAGGTCGGGCGCACCGGGGCGCTGACCCCGGTCGCGAAGCTCGATCCGGTCGAGGTCGGCGGCGTGACGGTCTCGCGCGCGAGCCTGCACAACGAAGACGAGATCGCGCGCAAGGACATCCGCGAGGGCGACACGGTCGTCATCCAGCGCGCCGGCGACGTGATCCCCCAGGTGATCGAGGTGGTTCGCGCGCGCCGGCCGAAAGGCGCAAAGCGATACCCGTTTCCCCGCATCTGTCCGGAGTGCGGCAGCGCCGCGGTGCGCGAGGAGGACGAGGTGGTGCGGCGTTGCACCGGCGGCCTGATCTGCCCGGCCCAGGCGGTCGAGCGGCTGCGCCACTTCGTCGGCCGCGAGGCCTTCGACATCGAAGGGCTGGGCGAGAGGCAGATCGCGGCCTTCTGGCAGGACGGGCTGATCAAGGAGCCCGCCGACATCTTCACGCTGCGCATGCGTAACGGGACCTTCGACCCGCCGATCGAAGAGAGAGACGGTTGGGGGGAGAAGTCGGCCGAGAACCTGTTCAACGCCATCGACGCACGCCGGCACATCGAACTCGATCGGTTTATCTACGCGCTCGGCATAAGGCAGGTCGGCCAAACCACGGCTCGGCTGCTGGCCCGCAACTATGGCACGCTCTCCGCCTGGCACGCGGCGATGAAGGCCGCCGGGGACCGCGACAGCTCGGCCTACGCCGATCTCGTCAACATCGACGCCATCGGCCCCAAGGTGGCCGAGGACATCCTCGCCTTCTTCGCCGAGCCGCACAATTGCGCGGTGATCGACGGCCTCGGCGACGCCGGGGTCGAAGCGGAAAAGTTCGTTGCGCCCGAGGGCGCCTCGCCGCTTGCCGGCAAGACGGTGGTGTTCACCGGCGGGCTCGATGCGATGACCCGCGCGGAGGCCAAGGCGCGCGCCGAGGCGTTGGGCGCCAAGGTCGCGGGCTCGGTGTCGCGCAATACCGATTTCGTGGTCGTCGGCTCGGACGCCGGCTCGAAGGCGCGGAAGGCGCGCGACCTCGGCGTCAGGACGCTCGGCGAGGCCGAGTGGCTGGCGCTGATCGACGGGTGATGGAATGAAGCGCTCGATTGCGGAGACCGACCGGTGAATCGCAAAGGCCCCGCGCACCCGTGTGAAAAGCTCGATCGCGCGACACGCTTAAGCTAAGTTATCCTGTTGACACGTCTAGTTGCGAGAAGTTGTCACAAAAATACCACATTTTCAAAAAATTTGCCACCCGATGCTCGAAAAGTTGTTTTTTCTCTTCAGGGACGCATAGTGCGTGGTGCCGTGGTGTCGAAACGCCCTGTTTGGCGCACCGTGGCCCTGTTTGGCGCGCCGTGGATAGGGGGGAATGGGAACAATAAGGGCGAAAGCGGGTTTCGTCGCTGCGTTGGCGGCCGTGACGGCTTGGGTCGTGCTCGCGGAGCGGGCGCGCGCCGACGGTCCGAGCGTCTACATCTCGGGCAGCGTCGGCGTCTCGTTTGGCGAGGGCGACAGCGGGGGGTTCGATGTGGATGAGGATTTTCCCTTCACGGGAGATGACGGCGACACGGACGGCTTGTTCGGCGCCGCCCTTGGCGCGGCCTTAGACTTCGGAAGCTGGGGCCTCCGGGTCGAGGCCGAAGTGCGCGGACCCCGTGACTACGACTTTGTCACCGACAGCTTTCCCGGCCCACCCGGTCCAATCGAGGACTTCTTCGATACCGATGTCGAGGCTTGGACCGCCATGGGGAATGTATGGCTGGATGTGCCTGTTGGGGCGAGCTTGACGGCTTATGTCGGCGGCGGCGTCGGCGCCTCGTTCCTCGACGTTGCGGCCAACGACGGCGTTATAAGCGGCGAGGACGATGACACCGACTTGGCATGGCAGCTCGGCGCCGGGTTCAGCCGCCCCCTCTCGCCGTCGACGACGTTCGATATCGGCTACCGTTACGTCGATCTCGGCTCGGTGAGCGTTCCTCAGCACTTTATCGATTCCCCGACGGAAATCGTTGGCGACTACGAGCTTGACCTCGTGGCGCACGAGGTGCTCGCCTCGCTCCGGTTTGAGCTTGCGGGAGGAAACGGCGTTGCCACGGGAGGATCATCGTCCCCTGGCGCGGGCGCGTCCTTGGGCCTGGAGGTCGGCGCGCGTACCTGGATCAGCACTGGACAGACCGATTGGAACCACGACGCGAGTGGGGTTGATCCTGATTCTGGCAATCCAACGTCGGTGTTGGAGTACGAAGATGCGGGCGCGTTGATCCTCGAGGTCAGCGGCCGAATCGCACCCTTCGGCGGTGGCGTTTTTCTCCGTGCCACTTACGGCGAGGACATGGCCGACATCGGCGAGGGCACCCTGATCGATAGCGATTTCCTGGTAGCCGATGGGGGAGCGCCGAGTTTGCGCTCGCGCAGCGATATCGGCGATCTCGAGGTATGGTACGCCACGGTCGATGTCGGCTGGGACTTTTATCGCTCGCCCAGGGCGTCTTTGGGAGCGTTCTTGGGTTATCAGCATTGGCGCGAGGAATATAACGCACAGGGACTTACGTACTTGATTTGTACCGATCCAGGGGGTGGTTTGATTGGTGGATGTCCTGCCCTGGGTGTTGATTTTCAACCGGGTGACTCTTTTATCACCACCGTCGTCGAGTGGGACTCGTTTCGTGTGGGTGTGAACGGATCGGCCCAGATTACCGATCGTTTGTCGATATCGGGCGAGGCCGTGGGCATTCCGTACACCGACATGCACAATGAGGACAGTCACGTTCTTCGGACAGATCCGGCCGATTTGGGGCCTGCGCCGAACGTTATCATGGACGGCAACGGGTATGGCTTTCAGGGGGAAGTAGATATCAGGTATGAAATCTTGACGAACTCCAGTTTGGTTGCCTCGGTTGGTTTCCGTTATTGGACCATGATCAGCGATGGTGATATTTCCTTCGGCCCAGATTTTGATTCTGAACTGCCGCTCAACGATCTGGATACCGAGCGATACGGGATCACCGTGGGGCTTAATTATAAATTCTAAAATTAGGTAACCGGAGGCCGTGGGCGCGGCCCAAGGGGGTAGCCGGTCCACATCCAGTCAACTGCACGCGGTATCGTGCTCTGAGGCGCCTCGGCTCACCGGCCCGTGCTGAAGTGCTAAATATTTCGTGGACCAGCGCAGTGCATGCGCGTGGCGTTCCCTTTCGCTGATGCGTATGTTGGCCGGCCACGGGCTCGGCCAATCCCCAGAAGTGGGCGACAATGAATCAGCCTGAAAAGGACAACCCCGGCGTCGTCGCGCCGCCGCCGCTCATCTACCTCGGGTTCCTGGCGCTCGGGGTGGCGCTCGATTACCTG